>JAICXI010000005.1 GCA_025980505.1 bacterium
AGGGCCGGGACGTGGCGGACGCCAAGGGCATCCTGATTGCGGACACCAAATTCGAGTTCGGGATCTTCAACGGGGTCCTGATCCTGATCGACGAGGTGATGACCCCCGATTCCTCCCGCTTTTGGCCCAAGGCCGACTACCGGGAAGGCGTCTCCCAGAAAAGCTTCGACAAGCAGTTCGTGCGGGATTACCTGGAAACCTTGAAGGACTGGGACAAGACCCCTCCCGGACCCGAACTGCCGGTTGAAATTGTGGCGAAAACCCGTGAAAAATATGTGGAAGCCTACGAACGGCTCACCGGAAAAAAGTTCGGGGATTTCAAATTTTAAACGGGTACAATATTGTCCGGAATTTCCCTTGAGGAGGTTGTCCGTGAACCAGCCGACCTTTTTTGACCATCTTTTGCAGGTTCTCTTCATCACGTCGTGGCCCTGGTGGGCCGCGGGGCTGGGCATCGGCTTGACGGCCGTGGGATTGGCCTGGTTTACCGGAAGGCGCCTGGGGGTCACGGGCGGGTTTGAGGACGCCTGTTCGGTGATCACCCAGGAGCCCGCTTTCCACGCTTCCCCTTCCAACTGGAAACTTTGGTTCATCGTGGGACTTCCCCTGGGAGGCTTTTTGGCCAACGCGGGCCATTGGGGCTGGACCTGGCTTTACGGCCAGTTGGACGCCTTCACCTTCGGAAGCCTTTGGGGCAAGCTCCTGTGGCTGCTGATCGGCGGGTTCCTGATCGGTTTCGGCGCCCGTTGGGCGGGAGGCTGCACCAGCGGCAACAGCATCCTGGGTGTTTCACTGGGAAGCAAGATGTCCATCCTGGCCACCCTGGCTTTCCTGGCCGCCGGCATCCTGCTCACCAATCTCTTGTTCAAGGTGGTTTAACATGGCGTCCCGAAAACCCGTTTTGAGAAAATCCCCGTCCCGGAAAAAGGCGTCGGGCGAGAACCTTTACGTTTACCTGGCCTTTGGGGCCCTCTTCGGTTACTTCCTTTCCAAGGCCCGCGCCACGGATTACGACAGCATCATGGCCATGTTCCTTTGCCGGGAGTTCCAGTTGTACGGCGTGATCCTCACCGCCATCGCCGTGACGGCCCTGGGGCTTTTCCTCCTTCGCCGGAGCGGCCGTCCCTCCTTGTCCGGACGGGTTTTCGATTGGGAACCCCTCGCTTGGGACCCCACCCGGCTGGTGGGTGCCTTCCTGTTCGGCGCGGGTTGGGCCCTGGCCGGCACCTGTCCGGGAACCTCGCTGACCCAGATCGGGGAAGGCAAGCTGGTGGCTTTCGCCACCGTCCTGGGGATCGGCTTGGGCGTCTGGGCTTATAAGAAGTACAAGCCCGGGACCTCCTCCAAAGACCAAGTTTGCTGAAAAGCCTGGAAGCACACCTATCGCGAAGCCCTTTGGGCGGTCTTCAGCCCCCCGGGGTGACACGCGCAGACACGAAGAAAATCTTCCTCTTCCTGAAGACGGCGCTTTTTTGCTTCCTGACGGCGTCTCTGGTTAACGCCGGGGAGGCCTGGCAATCCCCCGACCCGGATACGTCGCCGGCCCATTTCTTCCCCAAGCTGGTGGACGACCTTCCCCATCTTTTCATCGGCGAAAACATCGCCCCCTTTGCCGTGGGCGGCCTGGCCACGGCCCTGGATTGGACCCTCCTGGACGGCCAAAACGCACTTGCGTCCGACCTCCAAAACTGGAGAACCCAGTCCCTCTTTGATTCCGGGAATTTTTACGGCGAGGGTTGGGTGGAAGGGGGCCTGGCATTGGGCGGCTGGGGGGTGGGCGCCTTGATCCAGGACCGCCGGCTGCAGGAATTCGGCCGGGACGCCGCCGAGGCGCTCGTGGACGCAACCGTGACGGTAACGGTCTTGAAATACGCCGTGGGGCGGGAAAGGCCCAACGGCGCGGACAACCATTCCTTTCCCTCGGGGCATACCATCACGGCTTTTTGCTTCGCCCCGGTGGTGACCCGCTATTGGGGATGGGAAGCGGGTGTTCCGGCTTACCTGTTCGGGGTGGTGACGGGCCTGGCCCGGGTGGAAGGCTACCACCATTACCTTTCGGACGTGCTGGCGGGGGCCACTTTGGGCATCGTCATCGGCAACGCCGTGGTTTACGCGCCCAAGGACGTTTCGATTTCAGCGGGGCCGGGACGGGTGAATTTGAGGCTGGCCTTTAACTGATTGCTTCCAGCCGTTCCAATTCCCCTTCCACTTCCGCCATCAGGGGCTCGATCATGCGCAGGCTGAAATCAAAATGGATGCCGGCGGATTTGAAAATCTCCGGCAGGGGTTGGGTCCCGCCGGCCGCCAGGCCTTGTTTATAAAGGCGGACGCCTTCCTTCTTGTCCTTCCGGAAGTTTTTCCAAACCTGCAGTGCCCCCAGCTGGGCGATGCCGTATTCGATGTAATAAAAGGGCAACTCGAAGATGTGCAGTTGGCGGTGCCAAAGGGAGGCCCGGACATCCTCCAAACCGCTCCAATCCTCGATGCCCCCCAGGCGCCCGCGCAAGGAAGTCCAATAAGCGGACCTTTCCCCGCGGTGGTGGCCGGGGTGGGTGTAAATCCAATGCTGGAAGGCGTCCACGGTGGCGATCCAGGGCAGGAGCAGGATGACGTCCTCCAGGTGCCGGACGGTGGAACGGGCCGCTTGCCGGGGATCGGGATAAACTTCCCCCAAATAGGGGTCGGCCATGAGTTCCATGCTCATGGAAGCCACTTCGCAGAATTCCATGGGCGCGTTGCGATAAGGCGAAAAGGCGATCCGCCGGGATAAAAAGCTGTGCATGGCGTGCCCGCTCTCGTGCAGCAGGGTCCGCACATCGTGGTCCAGGCCCACCGCATTCATGAAAATGAAGGGCAGGCGGGCCTCGCTCAAGGTGCTTTGGTAGCCGCCCGGCGCCTTGCCCTTGCGGGATTCCAGGTCGAGCAGCCCCAGGTCCCCCATTTCCTTAAAACGGTCCCCGAATTCCGGGTCCACTTGCCCCAAAATGCGCCGGCAGCCCTCCACCAATTTTCCTGTTTCCTCGAAGGGCCTCAAAGGCGGCAGCCCGTCGGGGTCCACGGACAAGTCCCAAGGCTTCAGGAGGGAGAGCCCCATCTTTTCCATGCGCTTGCGCTGGATCTTCACCACCAGGGGCCGGATGGCCTTTTCCGCGCTTTCATGGAAGGCCTCACAATCCTTCGGCCCGTAATCGAACCGCTCCTTGCGGCGGAACATGTAATCCCGGTAGTCGTCGAAACCCGAGTTTTTCGCCACGGAAAACCGGATCTTGAGCATCTGGTCGAACAGGTCCTCGAAGCGGTCCCCTTCCTTCAGGCGGCGTTCGGCGGTCAGGCGCCAGGCCTCCTCCCGCTTGGGGCGGTCGGTGGATTCCAAGTAACGCCCCATTTGCTGGAGGGTTTGTTCCTGGCCCTCGTATTGGACGGTCAGGGAACCACTGAGCTTTTGGTATTGCTGGGAAAGCTTGTCCAGCTCCGTTTCCAGGGGGATGTTCTCCGGGCGGTAGAGGGCCAGGTCGTTCTCGGTGGAGCGGTTGTAAAGGAAGTAATCTTTCTCGGGCAGGTAAGACCGGTAGGGGCATTCCCAGTATTTCCGGGAAAGGGCGAAGAACCGGGACTTGCTGGGCTCGGCGATTTGCTCCAGGAATTCCAGGTATTTCCCCTCGATTTCCGGATCGTCGGTTTTGCAGGTCATGCGGATGTACCGGAGGGAGCCTTCCTCGTTCAAGACGTCCTGGAATTCCCCCAGGTCCCGCAGCCATTGTTCCAAGGCGGGCGCGGAAGGCAGGGGACGGCTCTGGAGTTCGTTGAAAATTCCTTCCACCGAGGACCACCGTCCCACGTCGGCGTCGCGGGACAGATAGCGCCGGGGGAAATCGTGCGGCAAAGCCGGGATACTGGGGAGGGCCATGGGGTTCCATTCTCCGGTTCGAGTTTTGAACGGAGGAAAACCGTTTGAAGCGTCCAATAAAGGCGGTTTTTCCCCGGCCCCGCTTCCAATTCAAAACGAAACTCCGCTGCCTTCAAGTTGGGCGGGGTCCGACTTTAGCAAAAGGAGGCTTGGAAAAAAAGCCGTTTCGCGTAATGATACCCGTCAAATTCCAAACGGATCGGCCCCATGCCACGTCTCTTAAGTGTCGGATTGCTCGTTTTTTTCCTCGCCGGCTGCCATTTAACCGACCGGGGCCTGTCCAAATTGCAGGTGGCGGAGGACCTGGCCTTGGGTGCCAGCCTGGAAGACGTGAAGCAACAATGGTTCCTTTATTCCTCCAAGTCCTTGGTGATGGACCAGACGGTCAGTTCGGACTCGGACATCGTGTACCGGGGCGCCAGCCGGGACCCGGAGGTCACCGGTTTTTACCTTTTCTTCAATTCCCGGACCAAAATCCTGCACCAGGTGGAATGGCGCTACTATTCCAGCATGACGGAAGCCAAGGAAAAGGAGCTCCTGGATTACTGGAGCCGGAAACTTTGGCCTCCTTCGGTGCACCACCGGTGGGGAGGGGAGGTTTATGTCTGGCAGGATCGCAAGGCCCAGTTGGACCTTTACCTTGCCGACGGCATCTGCCACTTGATCCAGAAATTGAATTAACCCGCGAAAGAATGAAGGAGGAGCGGGGGAAGCCGTTGAAAACTGAAAATACCGGCCTTCCTTCCGTTATAATTTCCCCATGACGATTTATTCCTATTCCCGCATCAACACGTACTTCACTTGCCCCGCCCAGTTCCAATTCCGTTACATTGAAAGAAGGCCTTCGCCGGCCGCCGAAGGCATCGAGCTTTTCCTGGGTTCCCGGTTCCATGAGACCATGGAACATCTTTACCAACAGGTCCCCCACCGCGTTCCGACGGTCAACCAGCTCCTCAATTACTTCCAAGCCCACTGGGAAAAGCACTGGAAGGCGGCCTTGGACAAGCAAAAAAGAGAGAATTACCCCGCCGCCCTGCGCATTGTCCAGGAAGGCCCGACGGTCGAGGATTACTTCCAAAAGGGCCAGCTTTTTGTGGAGAACTATTACCACCAGTATCATCCCTTTGACCAGGACAAGACCGAGGGCATCGAACTCAAGGTGTTATTCGACCTGGATCCCCAGGGCCACTACAAGATGCAGGGTTTCATCGACCGTTTGGGCCGGGACGACGAGGGTGTCCTTTGGATCCACGACTATAAGACCAGTTCCCGCAAGATGAGCCAGGAGGACGTTAAAAACGAGGACCAATTGGCCCTCTACCAGATCGGCCTTTCCCAGAATTCAAAATTCGGCCCCAAGGAAAAAATCAAGCTGATATGGCATTTCGTGGCTTTCGAAAAGGACCAGGTGACGGCCGAGCGCAACGAGAAGGAAATCGGGTGGCTGAAGGATAAGTACATTTCCAAAATCCAGACCATTGAGAAGGCCAAGAGTTTCCCCACCAAACCCGGTGTGCTTTGCCAATGGTGCGAATACCTGTCGGTTTGCGGCGACGGGAAAGGTTGGGTGGAGAATAAAAAAAAGAAGCAGGGGCAGGCCGCCGAAAAACCCGCGTCCCCGCCGGAGATTTTGCCGGTTCCGGCGGGGGACGCCTTGTCCAAGCCCTCGCCGGAAAGGACGCCCCCTTCTTTCAACCCTGGCCCCTTTCCCGTGACGGAAGCTCCAACCGCCCCCGACGCGCTTCCCCCGGAAAAGCCGGGAAACCCGACTTCCGCCGTCCTTTCGTCCGATTCCAGCAACACGTTAAAACAAAAAGGGAAAAAATCCCGTTCGCGGGTGGTTTCCGTCGACCAACTTTCCCTTTTTTGAAAAAGTAGACAGCTTTTAAACAAAAAAAATTAGATGAATTTGATCGTTTTTATGTCTTATCTTAAGAATGAGACGTTATTCCAACTAAAAATGTTTTAGAGCCGGAAAAGACGATCGAATCCATCCAAACTTTGAATTTAACAAGAAATAGATTTATAGTTGAGGCGTTCCTGATTTTACATTGAGATGTTTTTTGTCCGGTTTGCTTTTCATTGGAAAAAAGCTTCCTTTCATTTGCAGATGAAGGGCCCTTATGTGGGTTTCAACGGGTAAAAAAGCGTGTATTACCTGCCCAACCGCCAGGTCACAAGGCTTCATCCGTCGTTCGCCGTCCCATTCTTCCGGGTTGTCTTTGAAATGGACGACCCCTCCCATCTTTCCCAATGATCCACAATCCGAACCACCTTTGAAGAGGTACGTCATACGCCGCCTTGTTGACGCAGGGGAAAATAAGCTTGATCCGGAAAAAGCCGATATTTCGTAAACGCGGGCCCCATCGCCGGCCCAAGGAGTTTTGGAATGAAAAGAGTCGCGGTGACGGGGTTGGGGGTCCTCTGCCCTTTGGGGGATGAGTTGGAAACGGCATGGCAGTCGATGCTGGAAGGACAAGTGGGTACCGGTCCGCTTCAATTTTTGGACCCCACTCCTTATCGGGTCAAGATCGGCGGGGAAGTCCGGCAGCGCCGGCGCATTGAGTCCTTTGAGCGGGAATATCCGGGCCGCTATGAACGGGCGTCCGTTTTTTCCATCCTGGCAACGCAAGAAGCGCTTTCAAAATCCAACCTCACTTCCGCCGACCTGGAACCTTTGCGGGTAGGTTGTTTCCTGGGGACCACCATGGGCGAGGTGCAACTGGCCGAACGCCTGTCGGAATTAAAGGTCCAAAACCGCCTGGGGGAAATGAATCCCGACAGCCTCTCCAGGGTCCAAGGTTCCCGCATCGCCTTCTCGGTGCTTGATTTTTTGGGGCTGGGCGGGCCCACCACGGTTTTTTGCAACGCCTGTGCTTCGGGCAATTACGCCATCGGTTGGGGGTTTGACCAGATCCGGCAGGGCCACTTGGACGTGGCGGTTACCGGGGGAGTGGATGTCTTTTCCCGGGTGGCCTTTACGGGTTTCAACCGGCTCCTTTCCCTGACGCCGGACAAGTGCAGGCCCTTTTCCGGAAACCGCAAGGGGTTGGTTGTGAGCGAAGGCGTAGGGGTCCTGCTTTTGGAGGAATGGGGGCGGGCCAAGGCACGGGGAGCTCCCATCTTTTGTGAAATCGGCGGCTACGGCCTCGGGATGGACGCCTACCATATGACTTCCCCCCATCCGGAAGGCAGGGGGGCCTTTGAAAGCATCCAAAGGGCCCTGTCCCAGGCCCGGCTGGACCCCCCTGACGTGGATTTTATTTCCGCCCACGGCACCGGCACGCCCGCCAACGACAAGACCGAATCCATGGCCATCAAGAGAATCTTCGGAGCCGACTGCCGGATACCCGTGAACTCCATCAAATCCATGATCGGCCACACCATGGGGGCCGCCAGCGCCATTGAGGCGGTCATGACCTGCCTGTCCCTGGACCGCGGCTTGTTGTTGCCGACCATGAATTGGGAGGTCCCGGATGAGGGCTGTATCGCGGATTGCGTGCCCAACCAATCCAGGCCTTTCCAGGGAGAAGTCGCCCTTTCCAATTCCTTCGCTTTCGGTGGGAACACTTCTTGCTTAGTCCTGATGAAAGAGGGAGGCACCCGTGAAACCGCTGCTCGTTCATCGTAAAGGGGAGATTTTCCTCGGCCGGGACGGAGGCTCGGTGGAAAGCCTTCCCACCGAGTTCCAAAAGGTTTTTCCCGGCGTTTCTCCCAAATACATCGACCCCCTTTCCCTGATGGCGGGCATCGCGGCCGGACGGGCTTTGGACGGCCGGGGGACGGCCTTCAGCGAGGAAACCCGCCGGGACTTCAGCGTCATCGTGGGCAGCGCCTTGGGGGCCATGGAAAGCGTGGTGGATTTCGACGGCCAGGCGGTTTCCAAGGGACCCAATACGGTCAACCCGATGGATTTTCCCAATACCGTGGCCAACGCGGCCGGCAGCCGCATCGGCATCTGGCTGCAACTGAAAGGCCCGAACGTCACCTTGACCAACGGCGATACGTCCTTCCTTGACGCCGTGGGTTTCGCCTGGGAAGGGATGAACAGCGGTCTTTTCTCCGACTGCCTGGTGGGGGCGGCCGAAAAGGCCCCTTCCTTCCTCCATCCCCCCCCCTCGCCCGGTCCGGCGGAAACCCGTTGGAAAGAAGGGGCTTGCTTCCTGCTGGCCTCGGGCGTGGAAAGGGAAGAAACCTTGTTCGAGGTGACGGATTATTTCTCCCTGCAATTGAAGCCCGATGGGAGCCCGCCTCCGGCCTTTGTCCCGCGCCTGGAAGGTTTCTGGCAAGGGGTGGAATGGCTGGGCGCACCCGCCGGAACGCCTTTGGAATCCCGGCTCCCCCAAGGCCTGAAACGCTATGTGCCGAATCCCGCGGTTTTCGAACTGGGATTGGGCGGCTTGGAAGCCTTGGAGGCCTTTTTGGCGTCATCCCACTTTCGAGGGGTTATCGCGGTTTTCTCTGGTATGGAGCGGAAAATATCGTTGCTCAAGATCACTCAAGGAAAAAGGAGAAGTTAAAAATGCAAGCAACCGAGATCAAAGCCAAAGTCAAAGAAATCATCGCCGGCATGTTCGACGTGAAGCCCGCCGACGTCCCGGATACCAAGCCTTTCCCCGAAATGGCCAAGTACGATTCCATGCGGGCCTTGGAGTTCTTGGCCAAGCTGGAGAACGAATTCGGCGTCACCATCGATCCCGACCTGCTTTACAAGATGTATACGGTCGAGTCGGCCTGCCAGGTCGTGGAGGAGCTGCTCCGTGGGTGAAGCCAATCCCCCCGGCGAACTTCCGGTTTTGGACTTCCTCAAGCAGCGTTTTCCGCTCCAGATGGTGGACAAGGTCCTTTCGTGGGAGAAGGGACGCGAACTTACGACCGTCAAGAACGTCTCCGTGAACGAGCCGGCCTTCCAGGGCCATTTTCCCGAAGTCCCGGTTTTCCCCGGGGTGCTCACCATCGAGTGCTTCGCGCAGGCGGCCGCCATCCTGGTCCGCCTGACCGAAGGGGAAGCGGTGGAGGGCGTTTTCGACGCCATCGGTTCGGTCATGGATTTCCGGTTCCTGAAGCCCGTTTTGCCCGGTGACCGGCTGGAAACCCACGTGACCATCACCAAGGTCGTCGGTTCCAACCGGATTTTCGAGGGCAAATGCATGGTGGACGGCGAAGTGGTGGCCACGGGCAAACTGACCTTCGGGAAACTGAAAAAAGACGATATTTTCAACGCGAGATGAAGGGTCCGGCCCCAGGGTCGGCGCTTTTCCCGGGTTGAAAAAGGGATTTGAAAATTCTCTTGAATCCGGTGGTGACTTTGACAACCGAACATCCCAAACGGGTTTTTGTGGCCTTTCCCCACGCGGGTGGAATGGGGGCCGGTTTCCTCAAGCTTCATCCCTACCTTCCGGAAGGGACCGGGTTCGAGTTCCTGGATTATCCGGGCAAGGGCGGCCGCCGGGACCATCCCTTGCCGGATACGGTCCAGGGCCTGGCCTCCTATCTGTTGGCGGAACTCCGCCCCTTTTTCCAAAGGGACCGGGGAAGGGTGGTTTTCTTCGGCTACAGCCTGGGGGCGCTGGTGGCCTACGAGGCGGCCTGCCTGCTGGCCCAGGAAGGACTGCAGGCGGAGATGCTCGTCACCGTCTCCATGGTGCCTCCCCAGCTGCAAAGCCGGGGACGAACCCGGTACCACTTGTTGGAGGACGGCCCCTTTTTGGAGGAAGTGGGGAAAGCGACGGCTTTTTCGCCGGTTTTTTTGAAGGAACCGGCGTTCCAAAAAACCTTCCTGCCTCCCTTGCGCAAGGAAGTGACGGTCGCGGAAAAGTACCATTGGAACGCCACGGAGAGCCTCGCCTGCCCCATCTTGAGCCTTTACGGGCGGGAGGATCGGGTGGCTTGGGATAAGGGCGGGTCGCCGGAAGGGTACCGGGACCTGGGACTTTGGGGGGAATTGACCCGGGGCGGTTTTTACCTTCATTTCATGGAAGGCGGCCATTTTTTCCTTTTGCAGGACCCGGCCCCCGGCATGTCGGTGATCCGCCGGGAATTGCAAAAAAGGGATTCCACCGGCCCTTGACCACGGCCAAGGGCGCGACCCGAAAGGTTAAGTAAACCGTGAGTCAAGTTGAAAGATTGCCGGTCCGAGTCGGCTTCCGGGGCTTGTTGCCCTTCGCGGCCCGAGAGGGTTCTTGATGCTTCCGATAAATGAAATCCACATCCACTTTCTTCGGTACGGCCCGGACCCCGTGCCGGTGGAAAGCCTGATTTCCCTGCTGCCGCTGGGGGAACAAGAGCAGTGCCGCGGGTTCGGCATGGAAAGCCGCCGGCTTGAATTTTTAGGGTCCCGGTTGTTGATCCGCCGCGCCCTGGCCTGCTACCTGGAAAAGCAACCGGGCGAATTTTCAATCCGTTCCCCGGGTTTGGGGAAACCCTTTGTGGAAGGTTCCCCCTTACGGTTCAACCTTTCCCATACGGAAGGCCTGGCGGCTTGTTCCTTCGCCCGGACCGAAGTGGGGATCGACGTTGAAAAGGTGGATGTCCGGGCCCGCCCCCATTGGCCCCTCCTGGCCCGCCGCTATTTCTCGACCGCCGAACAGGACTACTTGTTTTCCCGTCCCCCGGAGGAACAACCCCGGTTTTTTTTCAGGATCTTCACCCTGAAGGAGGCCGCCGGGAAGGCCCGGGGGAAGGGCTGGGGTTTGGGGGGAGGCTTACCGGTTTCCTTGCCCGTCCGGGAAAAGTCCTTCGAATACCCGTGGGAATATCGCGTCGACGAAATACCCGGGGACTATTGCCTGGCCCATGTGGCGGAAGCCCCGGAAGGGGAGCCTTTACACTACCTTTCCTATGACTGGGAACTAGGGACCCTGGTCCAAGCCTTTAAACGGGTTCCCCGGAGCCCTCTTCCGGAGGGACGGCCCTTGTTCCCATCCGATGGGGAACGCTTGAAAGAAACAAAATCCGGTCCAAACGCCCGATATTCCAGCCAAAGGGGTTCGGAGGTGTTTACCCCGGTAAAATCCTAAGTGACTTTGATCGCTCAAGGTTTGTATTGTCAAATGGAACGAATACGAGTGGTGGAAACCCCGAAGGCCTTGAAGGTTGTTGTCAAGAAAGTGTTTATTTAGATGCCTAAAATTAAACAAAATCAGGTGAGATTCCATTTGGATTTCTCAAAGAGGCCACAATTTAAACCAAAAATTACTTAATTTCGGTGATGGAGGTAGGGCAACAAACTATAATTTAAATTTGTAACCCCTGTTTATGTAAATTTAAACGTTTAAAAACGTTTTCCCGCGCTTCGCGAAAAGGTTTGGAATGTCGATCACAACGGGTAAAGACACTTTTATCATCTGCCGCAACAGCCAGGGCACCGAATTCCGGGCCACCCTCCTGAGGCTGACGCGCTATACGGTCGTTTTCGAGGTTTACAACCCCTACAGCATCCTCCAGTTGTCCGAGGTCCTGACCGACTTCAAGATCATCATGAACGACCGCATGGTTTATTCCGGCCGGGCGGTGGTCAGCAACCTGGTGAACACCGGGATCCTGCTGGTGTGCGAATGTACGCTGGAGGACGGCTGGCTGGACGTGGATATTTTCACCTCCATCCACCAGAAGGACAAGCTCCAGGGCGAGTTCGCGGAGTTCCTGAGGGAATGGGACAAGATCCACCAGATTTCCGACAAGTTGAAGGTCGTGGTGGCGGACATGCAGACTTTCCTCATGGACATGAGGCGCTGGCTGGAACAAGTGGAGTTGAGCATCCGTTCCGAGCCCCGGGGCGACCGGGTGCAGGTGGAACGGGACGCCATCCTGGAATTGAAGGAACCGGTGGTGCCGGCCGTCAGCTCCCTTTTCGAGAGGTTCGAGGAAACCACGTCCAATATCCCCGAGGACCTGCAGGCCATCCACCGGTCCTACTGCCGGCGCCAGATCCACCCCATCGTGCTGTGCTCCCCCTTCGTGTACCGGACCTTCCACAAGCCCCTGGGATACGCGGGCGATTACGAGATGGTCAACATGATGCTGCGGGACCCGCTGGAGGGAAGCTCCCTTTTCGCCAAAATCGTGAACCTCTGGTTCCTCGACGCCCCGCCTTGCGAGGCCCACCGCAACCGCATCAAGCACCTGGTCAAGAAACTGGGGGAGGAAACCGAACGGGTCACGCGGGAAGGCCGCTCCGCGCGCGTCCTGGACATGGCTTGCGGGCCGGCCAAGGAAGTCCAGGAGTTCCTGATCCAAAACGACCTTTCCGAGAAGGTCCAGTTCGAATTGCTGGATTTCAACGATGAGACGCTGGAGTTCACGGGAAAAACGCTGGAAGACATCAAGTCCCGCTACCGGCGGGGCACGCCGATCAAGATGGTGAAGCGGTCGGTGAACCACATCTTAAAGGAAACGTTCAAGGGGCCCGTGGGCCCTTCGGAAGGCGGGTATGACTTCATTTATTGCGCCGGACTGTTTGACTACCTGGCCGACCGCATCTGCAAGAAATTGATGGATTACTTTTACGGCCTGCTGGCGCCGGGCGGGCTCTTGCTGGCCACCAACGTGACCCCCTCCAACCCCTGCCGCAACATCATGGAGAGCCTCCTGGAATGGCATTTGGTCTACCGCGACAGCGCGCAGATGGCCAACTTGAAGCCCGAGGACGCGCCGGAAGGTTCCTACGAGGTCAAGAGCGAAGCCACGGGCGTGAATGTTTTCCTGGAAGTGCGCAAGCCCAAATGAATTTGGCCGTCGATCCCCGTGAGTAGGATGATATTTATAACCTCAGTCGACCTTGGCCGGGGTCAATACCAGGGCTGAATTTAAGCCGAAAAAATCCATCCAAATTCAATTATTCTGTGCTTTTAACCCGGGTTTTCATCAGTGTTAAGCAGATAACGGTCATAAATCATTCATGGACGCCGGTCATCGGAAGCGATAACTTTCGAAAGTATTTAACATTCAATCAAGCCGCCGAGGGTTATATTATAAAAAAGGTATTTGCTTTTGGTTTTTTGGCTTTTAGCCTTTTGCTTATGGCCATCGCCTGTAACAAACAAAGCACCCCACTGACGCCGGGCCCCTCGTCCTTTACCGCCAAGGACCTGACCACGACTCCGGTTCCAGCCGCGCCCCAAACCGTCTGCTTGAAAAGCGGCGGGGGCCCCGGCGAGTTTTTATCATTTCAGCATCCCGACACGCTTCAATGTTTCTTTCCTTTTTTTTCAAACTGTTTTTTTGCTGAGTGTAACAACCAAACTTGTTGATAATCCATGAACACCAAACCCAAGGCTATTACCGCGGCGATCCAGGAGAAGTGGCCTGAAACTTTCGAAATGAGGAAGACAAGGAAAAACATCGAAATGGTATACACTACGGTCGATGCGAGTCCGAAACGGTATGCGATTTTTAAAAACCTGTTGAAACCGTGTGGAGAACCACCAAGCCTCAACTTTTTCCGAGCATTGCCTTTCTTCACTGGAGGGCCTTCCTAAATAACTTAATCGCGAATTCTTTTAAACTGGCAGGGTTGGTCAACAAGAGGTTTTTTGGTAAAAAATCGATCAAGTGGCGGCGCAGTGGACGGAATAGCCGGTCATCCCGTAAGTTTGCCAGGGTTGGCCGGTCAAATTAGTGGGGGCCTGGTTCACGATGGTGGTCAATGAAACCCGGTAATTGATCGTGCCGCAATTATTGTCGACAGAGGCCACGAAAAACTCGCCGGAGCCTCCGCCGCTTTTCAAGCAGACGGTTTGGGGCGCGGCGGGAACCAGAGTCGTGGTCAGGTCTTTGGCGGTGAAGGACGGCGTGCCTGTAGTAGTCGGTGTACTGCTTTTATTGCAAGCGGCGGCCATAACCAACAGACTAGATGCTAAAACTACGAAAGAAAATATTTTTTCATCAAGGTACCTCGAATTATTGCAAAACCCCATAGACCTTAAAAGTTATCACTCTAAGACCACCCCAACAATGAATGATTTTTGACGGTTAGCGGATTAACATTTGATAAAAACATGATAATAAATTCCTAATTAAAGAACTATCCATTGTTTTTCAATCACTTAAACAGAATAATTTTTGACCGATTTGTGACGATCGAAGAAATTTTAAAGGATTTTACAAATGAGAAAAAACTAAAATTTGTTTCTGATTAAACACTCCACTGTTTGGTTGCTGAAAATCCCGGTCATATCCGATTTGCGAAATCCTCGAAGTTAAGAAAGAAATAGGGTCACCTTAATTATAAGTAATCAGTAATAGCTACTTGCTTTAACTCCTAATTCGGCCTTCCAAAGTATTTTCCTAAATGGATAAGGCGCGAATTCCCACGATTTCACACTTTTAGACCCAATCTTGAGATGGGTAATGGGTTTGAACGGTTTTAAGAGGGTCCTTTTTACGCTAAACTGTCCAAAATCAAGGCCGAGAAGTAAATTTTTAAATGGCAATTCATTTTGTCGAGGTACAAACCCTAAGTGAGCAAACCCCTTTTCGCCAGTCCTGAAATCAAGAAGGCCTTCGAAGATTACAACAAACCCGAGCGGATCCGGTTAAACAAGATCGCTTGCTGGTGCGTGTTTTTCGCCATGCCCGCCGGTTTTTCCCTGGATGTGAACATTTATCCGAAAGAAGTCCATTACTTTTTGATGCTCCGGTTCGTTTCCTCGATTTTATCATTAATTCTTTTCGGGCTTTTTTACACCAAGTGGGGAGCCAAGAACGACCGCCTCTTAAGCTTCATCCTCCCCTTGATCCCCCAGGTTTTCATTACCTGGATGATCTTCGCCTCCGAAGGGGCCGATTCCCCCTATTACGCGGGTCTCTGCCTAGTCCTGTTGGCTTTTACCCTCCTGTTGCCATGGAACTTCATGGAGACCCTCACGCTTTCCCTGGCCACGGTTTTCATGTATTCGGTGGCTTGTATCGCGCATGGGGACTTTCAATGGGCCGGAATTTTCTTTAGCAACGTGTATTTTTTAACCGCCACCGCCTTCTTCACGGCCTTTGGGAGCTACTTCACCAACCAGCTCCGGATACGGGAGTTCACCACGCGGTATGAGCTGGACCAAAGCCGGAAACAACTGGAGGAATCCAACCGGAAGCTGCTGGAACTGGACCAGATGAAGAGCCGGTTCTTCGCCAACATCAGCCACGAATTGCGGACGCCCCTGACCCTCCTGATCGCGCCCCTGGAGGCCCTGGCCCGCGAAAAGGAACAGCTGATGGACGAGGAAATGAAGGACTCCCTCAACACCATGCGCGACAACGCCATGCGGCTCCTCAAATTGATCAACGACCTCCTGGACCTGGTCAAGCTGGAGTCGGGACGCATGGTGGTCAGCAAGGAATCCATCGAGGCCAACAGCTTCCTGAAGGGGCTCCTACAATTGGTCCAAGGCGCGGCCAAGGACAAGAAAGTGCAACTGGTCACTTTCATCGCCGAGGGGATCGGGACCGTGAGCATGGACCGCGACAAGATGGAGAAGATCATCCTCAACCTTCTTTTCAACGCCATCAAATTCACCCCCGCGGGAGGGCAGGTGAAACTTTCCGCAGGGGAAGAGGGGGAGTGGCTGGTTTTCAAGGTCAGCGACACGGGCATGGGCATTTCGGATAAGAACCTGCCTTTCATTTTCGACCGCTTCTGGCAGGCCGATTCGTCGGCCCAACGAAAATACCAGGGCACGGGCATCGGGTTGGCCCTGGTCAAGGAACTCGCCGAGGTACAGGGTGGAACGGTGGTGGCGGAAAGCCAGTTGAACGTGGGGACCGTCATGACCGTGAAGATCCCCCTGGAAAAGACCGTTGAACCCTCCGTGCCGGCGCCGGTTTTGACGGCCCCCGGGGAGGGCGGCTCCGCCGCGGCGGAATCCCCCGAATGGCTGACCCGGCTTTACCGTCGGGCCGAACTTTTCCCGGCCATGACGCCGGTGGCCGCCACCCTGCGGCCCGA
>JAICXI010000184.1 GCA_025980505.1 bacterium
CTGCCGGGCCGTCACCACGTAAGGGCGGTAACCCGCCTTTCGAACCGCCTTGCGGGCCTTGTCCACGTTGAGCATTTTGGAATAAACGCCCACCTGGACATGGAAGGGCTTCAAGGGTTCGTCCGCTTCAACCGCCGCGGCCGGAGGCGTGGCCGTGGGTTGGATCCGGAGGGGGGCCTCCGGCGTCGGGGTGGGTTCGGCGTCCACGGTGCGCGGCAGGTCCGGATATTCCGTTTCCAGCGCCTTCATTCGTTCCTTGGCTTCCGCCACTTCCAGGGACTTGGGGTAGTCGTCCACAAGGCTTTGGTAGGCCGCGTGGGCTTCCTTGTATTTTTTCTCCGCCTCATAGGCCTGCGCCAGCTTGAGGTACACCAGGTTCAATTCGTCGTAAAAATGGTACTGGTCGAGGATCCTCAGGTATTGTTTTTCCGCGTCCCCGTACCTTTTCATCTTGGAATAAGCGTTGCCGATGCCCAAGAGCGCCTTGGGCGCCCAGGGGTTGTCCGGCGAGCCTTCCAGGACTTTCCGGTATTGGTCCACGGCGTCGTTGTCCTTGTCCAAGGCCAGCAGGGAGGAGGCGTACCAATAGCGGATCTCGGGCATGGAGGCGCTTTGGGGGTATTGGTCGATGAACTCCTTGTAGCTCTCGGCCGCGTCTTGGTACTTGTCCGCCAGGTAGTAACGCGCGCCCAGGTTCTTCTGGGCCTCCTGCCCCTCTTCCCGCCCGCTGTATTCGCTGGCCAGTTCCTTGAACTGGGTGGTGGAAACCGTGAAGTCCTCCTGCAAATTGGCCAACAACAGCCGGGCCTTGGGGATGAAGTTCTCCAAGGGGTGCTTGGCCACCACCTGGTTCAAGGCGTCCTTGGCCTTCTGGTAGTCCTTATCCTTGAAATATTGCTGGGCCTTGTCGAAAAGGGACCGGCCGTCGTCCCGCGCGGAAGCCGGCGGTTGGGCCGGGGAAGGCGACGGCAAAAGGCAGCCCCAGAGGCACAGGGCCCCCAGGAAACGGATCCCCAACCCGGATTGGATCATTTTGTTCATTTTTCCCCGCGTCCTTTTCCCTGTGGTTCAACCGGCGTTCCGTAAAGATTGGCGACTTTGTGGCTTTCGATGCGCACCCGGACCCTGTCCCCGGTCCGGTAACCCTGTCCCTTGAAGACCACGGTCCGGTTTTGGCGGCTTTTGCCGTAAAAGGCCCCGGGGGTCTTGTCCGCCGGCCCGTCCACCAGGACTTCCTCCACGCGGCCCAGTCGGGCCTCGCATTTTTCCGCCGCATGTTTCCAGGCCTTCTCGTTCAGGGCCGCCAGGCGGGCGTCCTTGGCTTCCTCCGGCACCGGGTCCAGCATGCGCGCCGCCGGCGTGCCCAGCCGGGGCGAATATTTGAAGCTGTAAACCGCGTCGTACCGGACCTCCTCCAGCAGGTCCAAGGTGCGCCGGAAATCCCCGTCGCTTTCCCCGGGAAAGCCGACGATCAAATCGGTGGTGATGAACAGGTCCTTGATGGAGGCCCGGAGCTTCCCCACCCGCTCCAGGTAATGGGCCACGCTGTATTTGCGGTTCATTCGCTTCAGGACCTTGTCCGAGCCGCATTGGACCGGCAAGTGGATGGACTCGCAAACCGCGGGCACCCTGGCCATGGTTTCCACCAGTTCGTCCGACAGGTCCAGGGGATGGGAAGTCATGAACCGGACCCGCTCCAGGCCCGGCACCCTCCCCACTTCCTCGAGCAGTTGGTCGAAGGTGAGGGTCTTGTCCTTGGAGCCCGGCGAAAGGCCGTAGGAATTCACGTTCTGGCCCAGGAGCATCACTTCCTTGACGCCCGAGCGGGCCAGGCGCTCCGCCTCGGCCACAATGGATTCGGCGGGCCGGGAAACCTCGCGGCCCCGGGTGAAAGGCACCACGCAGAAGGTGCAAAACTTGTCGCATCCCTTCATGATCTCGATAAAGGCCTTGTGGGGCTGGGAGAGCCGCCGGGGGTCGTTCTCGGGGAAATACAGGGGGTCGAAGTCGGCCAGGACCTGGCTTTGCCCGCTTTGGGAAGCCTCCCGGATCGCCTGGGGGACCTTCAGGTATTGGTCCGGACCCACCACCATGTCCAGGTGGGGCGCCCGCTCCAACAAGTGGTCCTTATAACTGGTGGCCATGCAGCCCAGAACGCCGATGACCCGGCCTTCCTTGTCCCTCTTCCAATCCACCAACTGGCCCAGCCGGGAAAAAACCTTGTCCTCGGCATGTTGCCGGATGGAACAAGTGTTGAAAAGGATGACGTCCGCCTCTTCCATTTTACCGGTCAGGGTGAAGTGGTTCCGGACCAGCAGGCCGGCCACGTGGTCCGATTCCAGGACGTTGGACTGGCATCCAAAAGTCTCCAGGAAGACCTTTTTTTCAGTTGGGGGGTTCTTCAAAGTTTCCATTTTTTCCCGCGAATCATGAGGAGCCTCGCACGGCCGGCCTTACGCTCCGGCGCTTCTTCACCTGGTAAGGGTCATCGATTTTAACGGCATTTCCAGCCGGTGACAACCGACGTTCAAACTTTAAAACGTCCATGGAACCGGCGGGTGGGGGCCGAAAAAGACGGGAGACTCCGGGCGGGGAAGGCTATTTACGGGCCATGATCCACAGCGCGACCAGCACCACGAAGATAAGGACCCCCAGGCGCAGGAGCCACTGGACCGAATCGGGGGAAAACCTCCGTCGGGCCCCCTGCCGGAGGAGTCCCGGGGCGTGGGCGCTTTCCCGCCGGTTGAAGACAAGGCCTTCCTCGTCGTACACCAGCGGCAGGCTGGCCCCGCACCGCCCGCAAACGCGGTTTTCGGGGATGTTCATGGCGCCGCATTTCAAGCATTGGACGTCGAGGCTTTTCGGTTGTGCGCGGGGAGGCTCCACCATAGCCAACCTCAGAAAAGCAATTTTGAATTATGGGGTTTTTTTCAGCCGATCCCGGCAGAAAAAATGGCCCAAATTTTAAACTCAACGTTCAAAATTCATAATTCGATTTTCGTCTTTTACTTGAGCCCCGCCAGTTTGGTGAGGATCAGGCCGACCTTCTTGGCTTCTTCGGCCATTTTCTTCTGGGTGAAAACGGCCTGCAGCTTTTTGTAGGTGTCGATGAGTTCCTGCTTCTTGCCCAGCTTCAGGTAAATCTCGGCCTTTTTCTTGAGGACCTCGACGTGGTCCGGGTCCAGGGCCAGGACGGAATCGAAATAACTGAGGGCCGCCTCCATCTTGTTTTCCCTCAGGGCTCCCGCGGCCAGGCCCAGGTAAATCTGGAGGGCCTCCGGCCTTTTCCCCACCTGCAACAAGACGCGGGCCAACCGGGGTTGGAGCTTGGGATCGTCGGGACGCTTTTGGATCAGGGCCGTGATATGGGTGTAAGCGGCGTTCCAATCCTTGGATTCCTCGGACAGGGCCACCAGGTGTTCCAGGAGCGATTCGTCGCCGGGGTTTTCCCTCAGCAGGGTTTCCAGGTGTTGTTTGGCTTCCGTGGGCTTCTTCAAGGCCATGAGGATCTTGGCCAGGAGGGGTTTCAAGTCGGCCCGGCCCGCCTGGACGGCCTTTTCCGCGGCGTTTCGCGCCTCCTCGTGCTGGCCCGCGTCGAAGGCCATTTGGGCCAGGCGCCCGTAATGCCTGGCGACCTCCTCCGTGCCCCCTTTTTTCTCGGCCAGCGCGGCCAGCAGCCGGATCGTGTCCTCCCCCTCGGGATCGATCAGGGAGATCTTGCCGGCGTAGGCCTGGGCCGCGTCGACGCGCCCCTCGGACAAGTGGATGTCGGCCACGGCTTTCAACTGGGCCACGGCCTCGGTGACCATGGCGTGTTCCAGGAAAAGGTTGGCCAGCTTTTCACGGTAGGAAAAATGGATGGGCTCGGCCGCGATGTACTGGAGGTAAAGCGCCACCGCCTCCTCCAGCTTGCCCTCGGCGGCCAGGCGGTCCGCCTCCTGGGTCTTGGTGAGGGAAAGGAAAAGCCGTTTTTGCTGGGGGTCCATCCGGTCGGGGGACAACTTGGAGATCTTCCGCTCGAGGGAGGAAATCTTGTTGGTCTGCCCCTGTTTTTCGTAGATTTCCTTGGATTTCAGGTAGGCCTGCAGGGCGTCGGCGTCGTCCCTTTTCTTGGCGTAAGCATCCCCCATCATGTTGTAGACGTGGCCGTCCTCCGGGTCCATGGCCAGGAGTTTTTTGTATTCCTCGATGGCCTTGTACCACTCCTCCCCTTGGACGTAAAGGAAGGCCATCTTGACGATCATGGCTTTATCTTCGGACATGGCCCCTCGGTTCAGTGGGAAACGGTCGGTTCCCTCTTCCAATATAAAACCAACCGGTTGGATAAAACAGGAGTAAAAGGGGGAAAGGGGTCAGCTTTTCAGTCCCTGCACGCTGTAGGCGACGACCTTCTCGGTCTTCCCCTTGACTTTGATGGGGTCCAACATGACGGCGTCGACCTTGTGCTTGACCCTTTCGTAGGTGGCCGCCGAAATCAATATTTGCCCTTTTTCGGCAACCGATTCCAGGCGTTGGGTGAGGTTGACGTTGTCGCCGATGGCGGTGTACTCCATGCGTTCGTTGGAACCGATGTTGCCGACCACCACTTCCCCGGTATTGATGCCGATGCCGATATTGACTTCCCTTTTGCCTTCGGTGCGCCATTTGGCCTGCAGTTCCTTCATTTTTTCGCTCATTTCGATGGCGGCCAGCACCGCCCGCTCGGCGTGGTCGGGCATGTCGATGGGCGCCCCGTAGACGGCCATGATGGCGTCCCCCATGAACTTGTCCAACGTGCCTTCGTACTTGAAGATGATGGCGGTCATGGC
>JAICXI010000144.1 GCA_025980505.1 bacterium
GAGGAAAACGTGGCTTCGCCCTCGGATATCGACCTGGCCATGCTGGCCGGCACGGGTTTTCCCCAGGACAAGGGGGGGCCGCTGCACCTGGCCGACGCCCTGGGCGTGGACGTGGTCCTGGAAAAGCTGAAGGAATTTTCAAAGCAACTGGGTCCCCGGTTCTGGCCGGCGCCCATTTTAAAGAGGATGGTTTCGGCCCAATACCTGGGTCAAAAGACGAAACGGGGATTTTTCAACTACTAACGGCAGCCATCGGCTGGTGGCCGATAGCTTACCTTGAGGAGGGCTCGATGGGCCAATTCGTGAATGTGTCGGTGGACTCGAAGGTGGCGACCGTGACGATCAACAACCCGCCGGTGAATGTCCTTTCCCCGGACGTTTTGAAGGAACTGGAATCCACGCTGGACGAATTGAGGGACAACAAGGACGCCAAGGTGGTCGTGCTCACCGGCACGGGCCCCGTCTTCATCGCCGGGGCGGACATCAAGCAAATGGCCCTGATCCAATCGGCGGCCGACGGCAAAAAGGCCGCGGGGGAAGGCCAGCGCGTTTTCCTTAAAATCGAGCGTTTTGAGAAGCCCGTGATCGCCGCCATCAACGGCGTGTGCCTGGGCGGCGGCATGGAACTGGCCATGGCCTGCCACATGCGCATGTGTTCGGACCGGGCCCGCCTGGGCCAGCCGGAAATCAACCTGGGCATCATCCCGGGTTTCGGAGGCACCCAGCGCATGTCCCGGTTGGTGGGCCGGGGCAAGGCTTTGGAATGGATCCTGACGGGCGACAACATCGCCCCGCAGGACGCCAAGGCCCTGGGGCTGGTGAACCACGTGGTGCCGGAAGCGGAAGTGCTGCGCCAGGCCCAGGGCCTGGCCAAGAAGATCGCCTTGAAGCCGGCCGCGGCCATCGCCCAGACCTTGAAGGCCGTCCGCGACGGCCTGGATCAGCCCGCGATGGAATCCGCCATGGCGGTGGAACTGGAAGGCTTCGGCAAGTGCTGCGAATCCCCCGACATGAAGGAAGGCATCAAGGCGTTCGTCGAGAAGCGCCAACCACAGTTCACCGATCGATAAAAGCGGATGGCGGTTGTCGGTTCCCGGTTGTCGGTTCCCGGTTGCCGGGAACCCAACCGGGATCCGACAACTGAGAACCGGCCACTGACACCTGCCGACCGAGGTTTCCAATGTCCCGCAAAACCAAATCCATGAAGTCCAAGGACTTTCAAACCCTTTCGGAACTCCGGAAAGGGGGAGCGGAAAGCCGTTATAAAGTGGGCCTGGCCCTGTGCGGCGGCGTGGCTTACGGCGTGGCCCAGATCGGCGTGTTGAAAGCGCTGGAAGACGCGGGCATCCAGGTCGATTGCGTGGCGGGAACCAGCGCCGGCGCCATCATCGCGGCGGCTTACGCCTCCGGGCTCACGGTTTCCCAAATCGAGCAGATCGGCATCAACACCACCTGGGGGGAGCTTTTTTCCTTCCGGCCCTCCCGCAAGGGGCTGGTGTCCTCGGGCCCCATCGAGGAATACATCCGCAAGTACCTGAAGGTCTCCAACTTTGACGACCTTAAAAAGCCCCTGGCCGTGGTGGCCACGGACATTTGCTCGGGTGAGGAAGTGGTCTTCACTCGGGGCGCCTTGGACAAGGCCGTCAGGGCTTCCTGCTCCATCCCGGGCATCTACAGTCCGGTGGAAATGGAGGGGCGGCAGTTGGTGGACGGGGGAATGGCGGAAAACGTGCCGGTCCGGGCCTTGAAAAGCCTGGGCGCGGACGTGGTCATCGCCGTCAACCTTTTTGGGCACCACCAGGTTTTCCCGCCCGCTTCCAACGTCTTCCAAATCCTCATGCGGGTCTGGTACTTTTTCGTGCGGGAGGAAGCCGGCTGGCGTGAGCAGTCGGACATCATCCTGGAACCCGACCTTCGGCTCTTCGACTTGTTCGATTTCAGCGCGGGGAAGGACATCATCGCGCTGGGGGAAAAGGAAGCCAAACGCCAGATGCCGAAGATCAAACAAGTCATCCAACGCCGGTTTTTCTTCCGCCCCGAAATTTACCGCTGATTCCACCCCAGGGTTCGACCCTCTTTCAACAGCGCCCGAACCTTCGTGCAATTTTGAGCCCTGCCCGCCGGCAAAAGTCCTTATTTTCCAAAGGGAAATACAAAAAGCCCTTTTGCATTGGGAAATCGGGGTTTTTCCTTGCCAGGCTTTAATTTCCGGGAGCATAATTGTTATCAAAGTTATTGTTTTTCAAGGCTTTTTCCCAGGACCCGGAGGGTTTCCATGACAAAGGATGAATTGGTGGCAAAGGTTTCGGAATCCACAGGCATTAAGAAGGTGGATCTCCAAAAGGCGTTGGACGTCCTGATCAACACCATCATTGCGACCATTAAAACCGGGGAAAAAGTCAATATCACCGGCCTGGGTATCTTCAAGGTCAAGGACAAAAAGGCCCGGCTGGCGCGCAATCCCAAGACCGGAGAATCGATTCAAGTCCCGGCCAAACGGGCGCCCAAGTTCCTCCCGTCGAAAAATTTCAAGGAAGCCGTGAAGTAAGGGCCGGCTCCGTCTCCCGCCCTGTTCCGGGCTTTTCCCCCGGCACTCCTATAATCCTTAAAAAATAAAGTTTTTTCCGGCCCCAGGCCTTGACGGTTGGCGGCCTTGTTTTTATATTATCGACTCCTTAGCACTCTCAAGTTTCGAGTGCTAAAGCGTCGGTTGTTTTCGCTTGAAAGCCGCCGCCTTTCATTCACGGCCAAGGCCGTGGAGGAAAAGCGGCCCAGCCGCGGCGGCTCCCCCTGCGGGGGGGCCTCGTGGAGCCCCGGGCTTGCCGGGAAACTCCACCCACAAAACAAATTGGATTTTAAACCTCGGGACGGCACCTGCCGACCCGAACCATTTTCAGGAGGTTGTTCCATGAAATTTCGTCCGTTGCATGACCGCGTGTTGATCGAGCGGGTGGAGGAAGAGGAAAAGACGAAGACCGGCATCATCATTCCCGATGCGGCCCGTGAAAAGCAGCAAAGGGGCAAGATCGTGGCCGTGGGCAAGGGCCGGATCAATGAGAAGGGGGAAGTCCTCAAGTTGGATGTGAAGGAAGGGGACGTCGTCCTTTTCGAGAAATACGGCGGGGAAGACATCAAGATGGATGGGAAGGAATACGTCATCTTGAAGGAAGAAAGCATCATCGGAGTGGTTGAAGGCTGAAATTAAATCATTAACGAACCCAGGCGCCTCCGGCGCCGTGAAGCAAGGCCTGATCCTTCTTCACGACCTTTTCGCGGTGCAAAGCACCGTTGGGGTGGGATCCAAATCAAGAAAAAGATTAAGGAGCGGAAAAAATGGCAAAGCAGATCATTTACGGAGAGGAAGCCCGCCGGGCCTTGCAGCGCGGCGTGGACAAGCTGGCGAACGCGGTCAAGGTGACCCTGGGTCCCAAGGGCCGCAACGTGGTCCTGGACAAGAAGTTCGGGGCCCCCAACATCACCAAGGACGGCGTCTCGGTGGCCAAGGAAGTGGAGCTGGAGGACGCCTTCGAGAACATGGGCGCCCAAATGGTCAAGGAAGTGGCTTCCAAGACCTCGGACGTGGCCGGCGACGGCACCACCACGGCCACCGTACTGGCGCAAGCCATCGTGCGGGAAGGCTTGAAGAACGTGACGGCCGGGGCCAACCCGACCGCCCTCAAACGCGGCATCGACAAGGCCGTGGAAGTGGTCGTGGCCGAGCTCAAGAAATTCTCGACCCCCACCAAGGGCAAGAACGAGATCGCCCAGGTGGCCACCATCTCGGCCAACGGCGACAAGAAAATCGGCGAGATCATCGCCGAAGCCATGGAGAAGGTGGGCAAGGACGGCGTCATCACCGTGGAGGAAGCCAAGGGCATCGAAACCGGCATGGACGTGGTGGAGGGCATGCAGTTCGACCAGGGCTACCTCTCGCCTTATTTCGTCACCAACGCGGACCGCATGGAATGCGATCTGGAAAACTGCTACATCCTCATCCACGAAAAAAAGATCGGAAGCATGAAGGATTTGTTGCCGGTGCTGGAAAAGGTCGTGCAGAAGGGCCGGCCCCTTTTGATCATCGCCGAAGAGGTGGAAGGCGAAGCCCTGGCCACCCTGGTGGTGAACAAGATCCGCGGCACCTTCGTGTGCGCGGCCGTCAAGGCCCCGGGTTTCGGCGACCGCCGCAAGGCCATGCTGGAGGATATCGCCATCCTGACCGGCGGCAAGTCCGTCACCGAGGACCTGGGCATCAAGCTGGAAAACGTGAAGCTGGAGGACCTGGGCCAGGCCAAGAAGGTGGTCATCGACAAGGACAACACCACCATCATGCAGGGGGCCGGTTCCAAGAAGGACATCGACGCCCGTTGTGAGACGATCCGCCGCCAGGTCAAGGAAACCACCAGCGATTACGACCGGGAGAAGCTGCAGGAACGCCTGGCCAAGCTGGTCGGCGGCGTGGCGGTGATCAACGTGGGCGCGGCCACCGAGGTCGAAATGAAGGAAAAGAAGGCCCGTGTCGAGGACGCACTGCACGCCACCCGTGCGGCGGTCGAGGAAGGCATCGTGCCGGGCGGAGGCGTGGCCCTGATCCGCACCCTCAAGGCCGTCGAGTCCCTGAAGGTGGAGCATGACGAGCAGATCGGCGCCAATATCGTGCGCCGGGCCCTGGAAGAACCCCTGCGCCAGATCGTTTCCAACGCCGGGGGCGAGGGATCGGTGGTCGTGGCCAAGGTCATGACCGAAAAGCAGAACGTGGGCTTCAACGCGGAGACCAACGTGTATGAGGACCTGGTGGCTTCGGGTGTCATCGACCCGGCCAAGGTGGTCCGCACGGCCCTGCAGAACGCCGCCTCGATCGCGGGCTTGATGCTCACCACCGAGACGCTCATCACCGACATTCCGGAAAAGAAGGAAGCGCCCGCCATGGGTGGTCCGGGCGGAATGGGCGGCATGGGCGGAGGGATGGACTACTAAAAGAAAAACAATTTTGAATTCTGAATTTTGAATTGGGGAAGCCTCCGGCGGGAAACCGCCGGGGGCTTTTTTGTTTGGGACGGTCCCGTGAAAACTGCGGAAAAAATCGTTGAAGAAGCCCCGCCGCTTTTTTGGATCCTTCAAACCCCTTTTCCAAAAACGCAAGGTAAACGAAAGGTTTGAAGTAACGACGACCTTACATTGCCTTTACTTGGCCCTCCCTGTTCTTATGCAGACTACCGGCGTTGTTCAACGGGAGGGTGAAAGGCGGATCTTCCCATCCCGGAAATCTTCAGGGAAGGCGGTAATAGCATGAGGAAAAATTTACTGGCGCTTGCAGGCGCCGTGAGCTTGTTGTTGGGAGGTTGCAACTCGGCTTCCAATCCGATCACCGGCAATTCGGGCGCTGTCCAGGGGATGACGGTATCGTCCAAGGACGCGACGGGCACCCCCGGCGCGCAGATGGAACAGGAGACCTTTAAGCACGTGGTGGTGGTCATGGAGGAAAACCACAGCTATGACGAAGTCGTGGGAGACCCCAACATGCCTTATTTCAATAATACGCTGATCCCGCAAGGCGCCTTGATGACCGACTCGCACGGCGCCACCCATCCCAGCGAGCCGAACTATCTGGCCCTTTTTGGCGGCTCCTTCTACGGAATCCAGGATGACAGCTGCGACAACACAGTCCCGGCCCAGTCGTCCAACCTGGCCAAGGCGCTCC
>JAICXI010000260.1 GCA_025980505.1 bacterium
CATCCAAGTGGACGCCCTGAACCTGGCGGTGGGCCATTCGGTGCACGTGTCCGACTTGAAACTGGCCGACGGCGTCAAGGCCGTCCAGGCCGGCAGCAACGTGGTGGTGTCGGTGGCCCAGCAGATGGCGGAGGACGTCAAGGCTGAAGTCGCCGCTCCTGTGGAAGGCGCGGCCGCCGCGGCCGCCGGGACCGAACCCGAGGTCATCACGGCCAAGAAGAAGGAAGAAGGCGAGGCTGAGGCGGGCAAAGCCGCTCCCGCCGGGAAAGCCGACGCCAAAGCCGCCCCTGCGGCCAAGGCCGAAAAGAAGTAGCCTTCAACGGAAGTTCAAAGCCGGCAGCGAGGAGTCGGGAGTTATGGAAAAGTTTTTCATCACCGATGAAAAACTTCCCAAACTTCCGGCTCCCAACTCCGCTCTCCTGACTAAAAGTGGCCGGGTTGATCCATTCTCCCATTTGATAAATCGAGTAACCTTCCATGTCCCCTGAGAGTTGGTTGGTGGTAGGCTTGGGCAATCCCGGCGAGAACTACCGGTTCACCCGCCACAACGTGGGGTTCCGCGTGGCCGAAGCCCTGGTCCTGAAGCACGACGTCAAACTTCGGGAAAAGGACGAGGCCATCTTCGGGAGTTTCCCCCTGGAAGGCCGGGAGGTATTCCTCTTTTTCCCCCAGACCTTCATGAACGATTCCGGCCGGGCTGTGGCGCCTTTCGTGCGTTACCGCAACATCCCCCTGGCGCGCGTCCTGGCGGTTTCCGACGACCTGGACCTGCCCGTGGGCCGAATCCGCCTGAGGCCCTCGGGCGGGTCGGGCGGCCACCATGGACTGGATTCCCTGATCGCCCACCTGCAAAGCGCCGGGTTCCCCCGGCTGCGCATCGGCATTTCCAAGCCTTCCTCCGCCGAGCAGGGCCGGGAACACGTGCTGGCCACCTTCACGCCCGGGGAAAAACCCCTGATCGAGCAGGCCGTTGAGCGCGCCCGGGACGGCGTTGAAACCCTGATTTTGAAGGGCCCCGAAGCCGCGATGAACGAATTGAACCGGGATGTTTGAGGGGATCGGCCGGCCCTTTCACCCCGGGCCGGCTCACTTCAGCTTGAACACGTAATTGAGCGGCACGCCTTCGCGTTCCACCACGTGGATGACCTTGGAGGGGTCCGCGGCCAGGTGCTTCCCGTCGCGGGTGTAGGAAAGGTAGAAATCCGCGTCCTTCAGGTTGTCCACCCATTCCATGTTCCCCGAAAAGTACTGGAAGATTTGGTAGGGGTTGCCGCTGCCGGTGACCTTGTAGGTCTTCCGCCCGTCCTTGGCGGCGTCGGCCTTCAGCCACTCCACGGCTTCCTTGAAGCTCGCCCCCCAATAATCGGTGTCGAACTTGCCCGCCGCGCCCTTGAGCCCCCCGATGAGCTCGTTGAAATAAACGTATTCGTAAGGGTGCAGGCGCACCATCTGGACGGACACCCCCAGGGCGTTCAGGAGGCACAAGGCGAGGACGGCGGTCTTCACCGCGGAGGGCCGGAACGAACGGAGGAATTCAACGGCGGGAAGGGCGGCCAGGACCGCCAGGATGGGGAGCAGGAATAGGAAGTGCCGCAGGCCGTCGTAAAGCACGGGCCGGAGGGCCAGGTCCAAAAGCAGGTTCAAGCCCAGGGCGGAAGCCAGCAGGACGAACAGGCGGTTGTGAAACCATCTTCCCGGTGAAAGGAACACCGCGCCCAAGGCGAAGAGGATGAACAAGGGCGTGGTCAGGAGCAGCCAGACCGGAAGGTAGGTCCAGGGAAGCTGGGTGCTTAAAACGGGCTTGCCCCAGAATAAAACATTATTTTGCCAGTAAAAATCCTTGGAAAGGGACAGGAGGCCGCCCAGGTGCCGGAAATAATTGGCGCCCAAGTAGGGCCAAGTGGCCACCATCAGGAGATTGGAAACCGAGAAGACCAAAAACAAGGTCCCGGCCTCGGCCAGCAGGTGGCGGCCCCAGTCCCGGAGCGGCCGCCGGGGGCGTTCGTGGTAGTAAAAATGGAGGTCCAGGAGCAGGTAAACCCCGTAAAGGGTGAAGCCCAGCAGGCGGGTGCATTGGGCCAGGCCGAAAAGGGCGCCCAGGACCGTTATCTTCACCAGGGGACCGGCCTGGGGCCTCCGGCTGAAAAAGAAGATGCCGGCGAGCGCCAGGAAATAAAAGACCGCGAAGGGCATGTCCTTGGGATTGGCGGGGATGTCGCCCAGGAAACGGGGCGTGAGGAAAAGGAAAAGGGGCCCGGCCAGGGCCAGCCAGGGCTTCCCGTATTGCCACAACAGCACCTCGAAGGCGCAGAGGAAGACCAGGAGGGCGAAGAAGAGGTTGAGCCAGTGGTCGTACGCCAGGTTCCGGGAGGGATTCAGGAAGTAAAGCAGCATGGGATAGAGGTGGTCGTACAGCACCACGCCGTCATCGGGCGCGCTTTTGAAAAGGAAGCCGGGGAAGTCGTCGTGCGCCAGGTAATGGGCAAGCCCGAGGCCCCGGGCGTAGACCCCGGACTCGTCGTAGGTCATGCCGTAATCGGCGTAGGTCCAAAGGGCCCACAAGAGGTAAAAGAAGACGAAAAAAACGAGGGGGTAACGGCCGCGGATTCGGGTGAGGGTCTTGGCTTTCAGGGTGGCGTCCTCGGGTTGGGATGGCCTGATTATACTAAACCCGCTTAAAAACCGGCCTTCCATTCGTAAATGAGGTAGCCGTCCTTGCGGGCCACGCCCTCGAAAAGGTCGCCTTTTTCATCCACGAAAAGGGTGTGGCCGCGGAAGGCATTGAGGTCCTCGTCGGGTGACACAAGTTCCACCAGCCCGTACCGCCTGGCCCTGAAGTCCTCCACGAAGACGGCGTTGATGAAGTTCCAGTTCTCGTCCAGGACGACCTTGAAATAACCCCTTCCATCCACCATGGCCAGGGGACCCGAACCCTCCACGAAGGGCCGGCCCATCAGGAAGGACAGGGCCCCCTTCATTTCGTGGAGCTTTCCCTTGGTGTCGCGGTAGGCCTTGTTCCCGGTCCGGAAGACCGGCAGGCTTCTCAAATGGTCCTGCCAGCGTTCCATGTTATAGGCGATGGCCGCGAAATCCCCGAAAGCGGCGTCCTTGGCCGGCCCCGGGCCGAAGGACTCCAGCCACTCGAAGGTGCCGTCGTCGTGGATGCTGTAAACGGCGCCGTTATCAAGGCCGTAGTTGGAATGGGGTTGCCGGGGGTCCGCGACTTCCACATCGCGCTTGGCCGTGCCGTCGGGACCCAGCAGGATAAGCCGGGCGCCCGGCTTGGTTTGTTCCTGGAAATCGTCCTTGCCCCATTGTTCCTGGGGGCTTTCCAGGCGGGTCAAAACCGCCACATCGCCGTTGGACAGGGCCTCGACGGCCGCGAAGCCGTAAAAATTGGCCTTCTTATCGATGGGGTTCAGGGTTTGCCGGTATTTCCCATCGGGGGAATAAACCAGGATGTCCAGGTCCGATTCCAGGTAGATTCGGCCGTGGGCGTCCACCAGGAGCCATTCCGGGCCTTTCACCGGGACTCCGTGGTTGGAGCCGTCGTCCCAAGGGAGGGTCGCCAGCCTTTGGGGCTTGCTGAAAACCGGGGACGCCCCTTGGGCGGGAAAAAGGCCGGTTGCCCAAACCGCCGCAACCAGGAGCAGGAACCCGAGGGGCCTGTTTTTCAGCATGAGGGTTCTCCTTTCCCGGGACCCGGACCCGCCGGGACGCCGGATAGGGCCGCGGGGCTTACTTAACGGGCCGGTTTGCCCTTGGGCTTTGCCACGGTCATCACGTTTCCGTGCTCGTCGATGTCGAAGGTGTGGGGCGCCTCGCGCTCCCATCCCATCATGACGCTGTAGGCGCAGGGCACCACCACCAGGGTCAGGACGGTGGAAACCAGGATGCCGCCGATGATGG
>JAICXI010000503.1 GCA_025980505.1 bacterium
ATCGTTTGGAAAACCCGCCCTTAAGCGTCCCCGGGAAGGCCCCCACGCGGTGGATCCGGCCCGTCCTGGGGATTCTCCCGATCCTGTTGGGCTGTTCCCCGGAACACTTCGGGAAGGCCGCCAACGGCTTCAGGACGGTCGGTTTGGGGATGACCCGCTCCCAGGTTCAGGAACGCCTCCGGGCGGACTCTTCCTTCCGCCCGGCCCCCGGCACGCCCTCTTCCCAATCCCTTTCAGCTTTTACGACTCTCGGAGGCTACGAATCCTTCCTCCGGTTTGACTTCGACCCCTCCGGCCGCCTCGCCGCCATCCGCATTTCCGTGGGCGAGGTGGGCCGCCATTATGTGGACGACCAGGCCATTCCTTACTTTTACAACTGCCTGCGGACACTCTATGGAGAACCGCAAGCCGCTTGGGACACTTACGACAACCTGGACATCTACCTTTGGGATCTTCCGGAGGTCCGCCGGACGCTGGCCTCCATCCATTATTGGGTCCCGACGGGCAGGTTCCTGCTGGTTTACATCACGGACCCAAAAAAGCCATCGCCGGAAGAAGCGGCCTTACGGAAATACGCAGGCACGGGCCGTAAATTCCGCCACCTGAACAAACCCCCGGAACCCCAAACAGTCCTTTCAGGGGATTTTTAACGCCTTCCAAAATACTTCCGGGGGGATGTGCCGAAGGCTTTGCGGAAGATAATGGAAAAAGTACTGGCCGATGCGAAGCCGCATTCCTGGGCGACCCTTTCCAAGGTCAAATTACCCTCTTTTAACAAGGCCTCAGCTTTCGACAACCTGGCTTTCCGGACATAACTTCCGAAGGATTTCCCCGACACTTTTTTGAACCATTTCAGGAAGGTCGGTGGCGATTGTCCTGCCTTTTGGCTGAGTTTCGAAAGGCGCCATGGTTTCTGCGGTTCCCTAGTGATATCCAGGAGGATGGTATTCAATCGCGCCGTGGCCGAGGCTTCCCGGGGCTTTTCCTGGTAGCGAGACAGGATATCAAGGCATCCCTTGAAAGCCCCGACCAATTCAGGCAAGGTGCTGGCGAAATCCAAACGGTCCATCAATTCCGACCCCAGGGTCCGGGCCGCGGATTGCCCCACGCCGGTGCGGTGTTCAAACTGATCCAAAAGGACGAAGAGGGCTGAAAGCATGTGGGCCCTCGTGATTTCCGGCCCATAGCCGGTATAAAGCAGCCGGTAGGTAAAATTCTCCCGCGCCTGTGCCAGGCGGGAGGGAGAGGAAACGGCCAGGGCCAACCCTATGTCGCGGATCAGGTTCTGCATTTTGGGAAGGGTCATTTCGACTTGGGGCTGCGGGGAGACGCCGGCAAAAAGGGCGTCTTTTCCCGACTGTACGGCCGAATGGAGGGAGGCCACCGCCTCCTGGTAGGATCTCCCGAGTGGCGACCCTTCGGGCATGATGGACCCAACCCCCGCCCTCACGGCCATCCGCAGTTTCGTTTCCAGCGCCCGGCAAAGTTCCCGAATCCTCTCCCGGATCTCCAACCGGGCCTGGGCGGGCGACTTTCGCGGCGTGCC
>JAICXI010000323.1 GCA_025980505.1 bacterium
CGGGAATGCCTGCAGTACCGGTTCAGCTTTCCGGCCGTGGATTTGACGACGGAAGAAATACTCAAGGCCCTCAAGCAATGCAAGCTTACGGATGACGAAAGACTGGCCGCGGAAAAATGCCTCAAGGCCTGCGACCGGGTGGTTTACGCCGATGGAAACCTGACGGGCCGGGAAAACCTGCGGGCCCTTTGCTCGGCCCTGTTGCCCAAGGTTCCAAAAGCCTGACCGGCCTGCGCCGGACGCAAGGAAGAGCGGTTCATTTTTAAACAAGGAGTTCAAATGCCTACCCAAACGGAAGAGTTGACGGCCGAGGGGCTCCGCGTCAGCGAGCAATTCAAAAAGGCCCGGGAAGAGGTCAAAAAAGTCATCGTGGGCCAGGAGGACCTGCTGGAAAGGCTTCTTCTGGGGCTTCTGGGAAGGGGCCACTTGCTTTTGGAGGGGCTGCCGGGATTGGCCAAGACCCTGACCATCCAAACGCTCTCCAACGTCCTGGGGGTTTCCTTCAGCCGCATCCAGTTCACCCCCGACCTGTTGCCCGCCGACCTTCTGGGCACCCGCATCTACATGCCGGCCAAGGGGGATTTCAAAACCCAAAAGGGGCCCATCTTCGCCAACCTGGTCCTGGCCGACGAGATCAACCGGGCGCCCGCCAAGGTCCAATCGGCCCTGCTGGAAGCCATGCAGGAACACCAGGTCACCATCGGCCCCGACACCTTTAAACTCGAGGAGCCTTTCTTCGTGATGGCCACCCAAAATCCCATCGAGCACGAGGGAACCTACCCGCTGCCGGAGGCCCAGGTCGACCGTTTTTTCATGAAAGTGGAGGTGGATTACCCCGGTTTTGACGACGAGAAGGAAATCATCACGCGGATGACGGAGGGGGCGGTTTTGAAGACCGGTGAGGTCCTTTCCGCACAGGCCATCCTCAAGGCCCAAAAGTTCGTGGATGGAATTTACGTCAGCGAGACATTGAAGGAGTATATCGTCCACCTGGTGACGGCCACCCGGAACCCCGCGAAATATCAGCTGGAAAAACTGGTCCCCCTGATCGAATACGGGGCCAGCCCCCGGGCTTCCATCGGGCTGACGGTCGCGGCCAAAGCCCGCGCTTTCCTGGACGGAAGGGGTTATGCCACGCCCGACGACGTGAAGGCGCTGGCCGCGGACGTGATGCGCCATCGCCTGATCCTGACCTATGAGGGGGAGGCGCAGAACCTTTCGGCGGACGATGTCATTTCCCAAATCCTCGGAAAGGTTCCGGTGCCGTGAAAAGGGCCGAAAAAACATCCAACAGGAAGAACCGAAGGAAGGATTGGGAATTGAAAGAAGGAAAAGGCCGGTCCAAGGGCGTTCTTCATTTGCCGCAGGGATGGGGAAGCCGGGAAAATCCCATGACTTTTTTCCATCCCTGTCTCCGTGTCTTCGCGCTGGCCGCGGTTTTCGCGGTCGCCGGTTGCAAGGCGAAGCCGCAGGTGGCCGGCGCCCTCCCGATGCCGCCGGCCGCCGATAGCGGCGTTTACGACGGCCAATTCGTGCAGGTGGATTATGGCTTCGGCTTCCCACTCCCCCCCAAGTGGCTTTACGTCAAGCTTTCCGCCGAACAGGAAGTGGACGAGGTGGCCCGCTTTTCCAACGCCGACCATACCATGATCCTCCGCTTGACGGTCCAACTGCAGGACTCGTCCCAGAGCCTCTCTAAAAAAAACTGGCAGGATGGAACCCAACAAGACTTGAAGGACCATTTGTTCAAGGTCTTGAAAAGCGGAGATGTCCAGGAATGGAAGACCCAGGACTCGGGTCCCTGGCTGGCCGCACCTTTCCGAATCCAGGATCCGAGGGGCGGGGAATGGGAGGACCAGGAATGGGCCTTGAAGAGGGAGGACCTGTTGATCGGCGCCCATGCCATGGTCCCCCAGGAGGCGGCTGATACGGAAGCGGGCAAAAAGTTCCTCAAGGCCGTCGAGGGCGCCCTGACCCAAATCCACTGGTATACGCCCATCGGGCCCCGGGGCGTCTCCATCGAGCGTTTTGAGCTCCAGCATTTTACGGAAGGTTTCTGCCGGGCCTTGGAAAGCCGTTCCACGGCCAAGGTCAACGCTTATTTCGACGACATGTACCCGGACCGGACGAAATGGAACGCCTGGTACCAGCAGGCCGTTTCGGGCGATCCGAAAACATTCGAACTCAAGGCCGAGCTTTCCGGGTTGGTCATCAACGGGGATTACGCCACCGCTTCCTTTGCGATTTCGAGGAAGGACAAGTCCGATTCCAAGATTGAAAAGTTCGAGAAGAATTTCAAGCTTTCGAAAAAAGAAGGCTCTTGGAAAATCACGACTTCATTGGATAAAAGCGCGAAGTGAGTTCGTTTTTCCGTCTTTGTTCCATTGAAGGGGAGGCCCACCCTTTTGTCGCCCCGGCATAGGCGCGACCTTAGCCGCGGACTGGGTTCCAAACCGATCCCGCCAAAACGTTAAACCAGTCGAGCGACAGGCCATCGAGTCTTTCCTATACAATTGTAAAACCCTCCCACTCATTTTTTGATTCAAGATAAAACGATGAATTTTGGTCAAGGGCTGGGGCCCGAGGCTCTTTGAAGCGGTTTGGAGCTGTTCTCGCCCGAGAAATTACGTACGATTAACCCGATGGTTTTCCGTGAAATCAAAAAATACAAAAAATTCAACGAAATATTAAATAGGTCTACTTTCTAGTTTGCTAAAATCGTTTTCAAGAAATAAATTTAACTTGGCAGAAAATGAAAAAGCGGTTCCGCAAATCTTTTACCTTATTTTTAGCCGTAGGACTTTGGACGCTGGCTGTACCCGTCTTCACCGCCACCCTTCCTCTACCCACACTGACGGCCACGCCGACTCTGATAACCTGCGGAGTGGATGGCCTATTGTCGCTTCAATGGGCGCCGCGGGGGGCTCTGCCCACCAACCGGGAGAACCTGGCGGTGGGGACGGTGAACGGCCTCCTTTACGCGGTGGGCGGCTATGACGTCAACATGAGCGTGCTGGATAGGGTGGAAGCCTATGATCCGGCGGCCGATAGTTGGAGCGCGAAGCCGCCGATGCCCACGGCGCGGGGAGGTTTGGGCGCGGGTGTGGTGAACGGGGTCCTTTACGCGGTGGGCGGCACGAACGGGTTGTATCAAGCCTTGAACACGGTGGAGGCCTATGACGCCGCCACGGGCGGTTGGAGCGTGAAGGCGCCGATGCTCACCCCAAGGGCTTTTTGTGGCGCGGGCGTGGTGGACGGGAACCTTTACGTGGTGGGCGGGTACGACGCCAATAATAATATCCTGGACACCGTGGAA
>JAICXI010000293.1 GCA_025980505.1 bacterium
CATTGGATATTGAACAAATTGGAATTCAAACTCATGCCCGAGGCCGAGCTTTTCCTTTTCCTGGCCGACCGGGCCCAGCATGTCCGGGAAGTGATCCGGCCCGCCCTGGAAAAGGGGAAGACGGTCCTTTGCGACCGTTACACGGATTCCACCCTGGCCTACCAGGGCGGGGGGCGGGGTTTCGACCCCCGGGTTCTTGAGGCCATGAACCGCGCGGCCACCGGGGGATTGAGGCCCGACGTCACCCTCCTGTTCGATGTGCCGGTGGAAGTGGGTTTGAAGCGGGCCGCGGGACGGGGACAAGGCAGGGACCGGATGGAACGGGAAAAACTGGATTTCCACCGGAAGGTGCGTCACGTCTTTTTGAAAACGGCCCAAAGGGAAAGGCGCCGTTTCATCGTGGTGGACGGCTTGCCGGATCCGGCCGCGGTTTACCAGGAAATGCTCGAAAAACTCATCGACCGCCTGCCCGGCCCCGGAAGGGGAATGCGCCGGGGTTGAAGTCCGTCCGCTTTTGAAAGACCCTCCAACCGCGCGGCGGAGCTTTCCAAGCGGGATGAGACCGGCGTTTAAAACGGCGAAAAAACGGTGCCTTGGGCCTCCGCGGACCCGGCATTCCACAAAACCACCGGGTAGGGGCCTGCCCATGGTGGAATTTCGTTCAATGGGTGAGCGAATGAGTCGACATTTTTTCGGGGGACGAAAAAAAGACCCATCGCTTCCGCATCCGGCGGTCCCGCTGCTTTCCGACCCGGCTTTCCCGGAAATTGCGCCATGGGTCTGGTGGTTGTTGGGGGCTGTCGGGCTGGGGATAAGGCTGGCGTTCATCCTCAGGGGAAACATCGCCTTTAACAGCGACGAGGCTCGGGCCGCCCTTTGGCTCCGGCAGTGGTGTGGAAAGGGGCTGAATGGCATTTCCCTGTCGTCAATGGATTTTGCCGGCCTGCGGTTGGCGGGCGGATGGCTTTTTTACGTCTTGACGGACGGATGGGTTTACTTCATTTCCTTGGCTTCGATTTTTTTCAACTGTTTTTTTTCGGCCGTCTGGGTTTATTGGGTCCACTTGAGGATTTCCAGGGTGGCGGCCTTGGGAACGGCCCTGCTTTTCGCCTTCCCGCCCGTCTGCATCGCGTATTATTCGACCCATTTGGAGCGCCGAATTGAAACCCTGTTTTGGGCCTCCCTTTTGGTGGCGTTTTCGGGTGCCTGGTTCAAGAAAAACTGGACCGCCCTGCTTTTGGGAGCCCTGGTCGGATGGGCCTTTTGGAACGAGCCGTTCATTTTGTTTTTCGCCTTGCCCGTTGTGGCTTATGAAATCCGGTGCTGCCAGGAGTCCGGCTCGATGGGAAAACGGCTGGCCTGGACGGCGGCGGGCCTCTCCTTGGGAGGAACTTCGGGTCGGTTATGGAACGCCGGATTCAGCGACGTTTTTTGGAGCATGGACTTGGCCAGCCGGCAGGGTATCGGGAAGAACCTGGGGCTGCTTTGGAACGCCTTTCCCCAATTCTGGAACGGGAATTTTCCATTCGGCTATTTGCAGGCTTCCTCCCTCGGGCGATGGATGGACCCGGTCCAGGGCGGGATGTTCGCGGCATTCCTGGCCTTTTGGGCTTTTGCGTCTTTTGGGCTGGCCGCCGGCGGGTGTGTTATGCTGGCCCGCGAAAAAAACATGGAGGGGGCTTGGTTGTCCGCCCTTGTGCATGCTCCGGCCCTCCTGTATTTATTGTTTTTCGTGTTCAGCGCCCAAGTGTGGGATGCGACTTCCTTCCGGTATCTCGATTACTGGGTGATTTTTACGGCCGTCGGCGGGGGGGGTGCGTTTTATTATCTCTTTCAATGGAGGCGGAGAACGGCTGTCTTGGCCGCGGCACTTTTCGTCCTGGTCCAGGGTTTCATCCTGGCCGAGAAATACCGGCAACTGCCCGCGGATTTTCCGGCCGTCCGGATCGTCCGGAACCTTGAACTGCTTGGCTTCCGCCAGTGCCTGGCCAACCATTGGGTGGCGGAGGCAGGAACTTATCTTTCGGACGGGAAGGTTTTCATCGCCGAATACAAATCCGCGGGAAACATCCGCGCCTGGGGGAGAATGCTAGCGGGCGAAAGGATCGGCTTGGTGGTGTTGAAGGGATTGGACGACAACTCGGAGGTTGAAAAAACGGTCCGGTCCCTGGATGCGAACGGATTCCGTTGTGCGAAGACCTGGCCAATGATGGGCGGGTGGTTTGTCCTTGATTTCCAAAGGAAAGCGGGAAAGTTATGACGCGCGAAAAAAAGCTTGGGGGAAACTCCGAAACTGTTTCGGGGCATGCATGGAACCGGGGGGCGGTTGATGACTGTTTTTGAGCCGCCCCGCCTGGAAAAGCTGGACTCCCAGCCCGAAGTGCAGCGGCTTCTGAAAAATCTTCTGGACCACCCGGGCGTCCAGACCTTCCTGTGGGTGGGGCCCGAAGGTTCGGGGAAGAAAACCTACGCCCTGGCCCTGGTGCGGAGCCTCTTCTGCCGGGAGGGGCCGGACTGCCCCGGCTGCGCCACCTGCAAGCAGGTCTTGAACCGCACCCATCCCGACTTTTTCTGGCTCCAGCGGCAGGAGGGGAAGGGGGAAATCACGGTGGAGGCCACCCGGGAAGTGGACCGCAAACTTTCCAACGCGCCCTTTTCGGCGCCGGTCAAGGTGGCGGTGGTGTCCGAGGCGGACCGCATGAACCCGGACGCCCAAAACGCCTTCTTAAAGACGCTGGAAGAGCCCCCGGCCAAGTCCCTGGTCCTCCTGCTGGCCGAGAAGGCCGGCAATTTCCTGCCCACCGTGCTTTCCCGCTGCCGGCTGGTGCGGTTCCCGGCCTTGCCGGACGCGGTGATCGAGAAGGCGCTCCGGGAGTCCCACGGCTGGGACAAGGCCGAAGCCCAAAAGGCCGCGCAGGAAGCGGGCGGCAACCTGGCCCTGGCCCTCAAGTTCGGCGATGAAAACTGGATGGCCTTCCGCGAGAAGGTCGGACGGGATTGGGACCGGGCCCTGCAGGGCTCGGACGAGGATTGGATGCTGCTGGTCAACGAATACGACCAATGGGAACCCGAATTCCTCGGCGACGCGGAACTGACGGCCACCCAGCGCAAGGCCGAAGTGCTGAAGGCCGCCTTCCAGGTCTACCTGGGTCTTTGGTCCCGGCGCCTGTGGGGGGGCGCGGAAGTCCCCCCGAAATTGGCCTCCCTTCGGGCGGAGGCGGTCTTGAAATGCCTGCAAAAACACCAGGACATGATTCCCTTGTACCTGAACGCCAAGATGATCCTGGACCACCTGTTCCTGGAATTGAGGGAAGGTTTCTGGAGGGGCGAGCTGATCGACCGGTCGTTCATGGAGTTGTCGGCGCAAATTTGAAGAAAGCTGTTGGCGGTCAGCGGATGGCTATTCGCCAAACGCTAAAGGCTAAAAGCGGACGGCCTGGAGCACAGATTTATACTGGAGACAAGCAATGCCTGAAAGCAAGAAGACCTTCTACGTCACCACCCCCATCTACTACGTGAACGATGTGCCCCATATCGGCCACGCCTATTCCACCGTGGGCGCGGACGCCCTGGCCCGTTTCAAG
>JAICXI010000283.1 GCA_025980505.1 bacterium
CACCAGGCGGTCCAAGGGCCCTTCCGCCGCCAGGCGGACGATCCGCCGGTGGGCCTCCTTGGAAAAATCCCCCATTTCCAGCATGTCGCCCAGGACCGCGATTTTGCGTTGGAGCCCTTCCAGGGACCGGAAGGTCTCCAGCGCGGCCTCCATGGAGGTCGGTGAAGCGTTGTAGGCGTCGTTGACCACCAGGATTCCCTTGACGTTTTTAATCTCCATGCGCATGGGCGCCTGGGAAACGAAGCTTTGGAGCCTCCGGGCCAGGGCCTTCAAGGGCACTCCCAGCGCCAACCCGGCCGCCACGGCCGCCAGTGAATTGCGGACGTTATGCACGCCCGGCAGGGACAGCCGCGTGGCGGCTTCCTCCCCCCCCGCTTCCAGCACGAACCTCGTCCCCCAGCCGTCGGGACGGAGGTCCCTGGCCCGCACCCGGCCCAGCCGCAAGCCGAAAGTCACCGCGCCCTTTTCCGCCGTCTTCAACAAGGCGTCGTCCGCGTTCACGATCCGGATTCCCCTCTCCCTCAAATGCGCCGCGATCTTTTGCTTTTCCTCCGCCAGTTGCCGGCGGTCCTTGAAAAAACCCAGGTGGGCTTCCCCGATGGCCGTGACGATGGAAATGTCCGGCCGGGCGATCTCGGAAAGCCGCTCCATTTCACCCGGATGGTTGATGCCCACTTCCACCACCGCCGCCCCGTGCCGTTCCGTCAGTTCCAGGAGGGTCAGGGGCAGCCCCCACTGGTTGTTCAGGTTCCCTTTTGTTTTCAAAACCCTTCGCCCCCCCGAAAGCAGGTGGGCCGTCATGTCCTTGACCGTGGTCTTGCCCACGCTTCCGGTCACCGCCACCACCTTCCCGTTCCATTGGAGCCTCTGGGCCATCCCCAATTGGCCCAAGGCGTAAGTGGTGTCGGGCACCCGGATTTGCGGCAAGGCCGACGGCATGTACCTTGAAACCACCGCGGCCTTGGCGCCTTTCAGCGCCGCCTGCCTTAAAAAACCGTGCCCGTCCAACCGCGCCCCCCGGATGGCGACGAAGAGATCCCCCCGTTTCACGGCCCGGGTGTCGTGGCAAACGCCCGTGACCCGCAAGCCGCCGTCCCCTTGCGCGGGACGCCCGTTCACCAGCGCCGCCACCTCCCTCAAGTTCCAAGGAAGCATCAAGGCAGCCCATAGCCGTCGGCTGGCAGCCGACGGCTACGGCCTTTCGCCCCGACCGAGGCGGTACCCCGGTTCATTTCGCCGACTCTTTCAGCACCCGTTGGACGACCTCGCGGTCGTCGAAGTGGTGTTTCTCGTTCCCTACGATCTGGTACGTTTCATGTCCCTTTCCCGCGATCAGGACCAGGTCGCCCTTTTGCGCCATGGACAAGGCCAGGCGGATGGCCGCTTCCCGGTCTTCTTCCACCCAAACCCGACGATGGCCGTTTTGAACCAGCCGCGCGGGGATTCCCTTGACGATTTCCCCCAGGATGGACCGGGGATCCTCGGTCCGGGGGTTGTCCGAAGTCACCACCGTCCGATCCGCCAATCGGGCCGAGATTCCGCCCATGAGGGGGCGCTTGGTGCGGTCCCGGTCGCCCCCGCAACCGAAAACCGAAATGAGCCTTTGGCCTTCTTTTAAAAGCGCGCGGGAGGCTTGCAGGGCCTGCTCCAGGGCGTCCGGCGTATGGGCGTAATCGACCAGGACGGTGAAATCCTGCCCCGCCGACACCTTTTCAAAGCGCCCGGGCACGGCCGGCGCGCGCCGCAAGCCTTCTTCCAGGGCCTCCCAGGAAAGTCCCAGTTCCCTCAAAACCGAAATGGCGGCCAATGAGTTGTACACGTTGAACAGCCCGGTGAGGGGCACTTCAAAAGCCCGGCCCCGCACCTCGAACCGGATGCGGCCCGGGTGGGTTTCCACGTTCCTAGCCTGGTAGGCGCATGGGGTCCGGATACCGTAGCCCGCGGCCTTGGACCCGAGTTCCTTCAAGAGCTTCCGGCCGTAGGCGTCGTCGGCGTTGGCCGCCCGGGCCTCCACGCTTCCGAACTCGGTGAAGAGCCGCCGTTTTGCGCGGAAATAATTGGCGAAAGTCTTGTGGTAGTCCAGGTGGTCCCGGCCCAGGTTGGTGAAGACCGCCCCCCGGAACTCGATGCCCAGGACCCGCTTCATCTCCAGCGCGTGGGACGAAACTTCCATGACGGCCCACTTGCACTTGGCCCGGCGCATTTCCTCCAGCAATTTCACGAGGGTCAGGGAGGACGGCGTGGTGTTGTTGGCCTCGTAAGCCTTGCGGCCGATCTGGTAGGAAATGGTGCCGATCAGGCCCGCCGGCTGCCCGGCCGCTTCGAGGATCGAACGGATCAGGTATGTGGTCGTGGTCTTGCCCTTGGTCCCGGTCACGCCCACCACCTTCACTTTCCGCGAGGGATCCTTGAAGAAGGCGTGCGCCAAGAGAGCCAGGGCTTCCCGGCTGTCCTTCACCACAACCTGGGGGACTTCCAGGCCTTTCAATGCCGCGCCTTCCACCACCAAGGCCTTGGCGCCCGAGCGCACCGCTTCTTCGGCGTAGGCCCTTCCATCCACCTTGGCGCCGGGAACGCAGACAAAGAGGTCCCCCGGCCGGGTTTGCTTGGAATTTTCCGCGATGCCGGAAAGGGCCGGGTCGCCCTTGCCCATGACCTTGGCGCCCCTCAGCGCCTTCACGAGGGCCAAAAGTTTCATGGATTCCACCCGAATCTCGTTCCTTGGGTCCTTCCAACCGAGTCGAACGGGCTTGGCGTTGGATTGAGGCGCGTCTTTTTCACGAGTCCCCTCCGACCGGCCGCTCCGAAACCTTGGTCAAGGGGATGTCGCAATTCAGTTCACAAGGCGCCCCGGAGGAAAAGGACCTTCCCGCGGGCGGGTATTGGGACTTCACCGTGCCCTCGCCCTTGAAGTTCACGTGGATTCCCAGGGGGGACAAAAGGGCCAGGGCCTGGCGCTTGGTTTTCCCCCGGAGGTCCGGCATGACGCCCTTGCCGGAGGCGAGGTCTTCGGGTTGGCCCAAGGTCAAGACCACCTTGACCGGCCGTCGGCCGGTTCCCGCCACGGGCGAGCCCGGGAGCTCGGATTGCCGCACCACCCTCGTCCCCGATCCCTCAAACTTGAGCTTCAATCCGCCGCGTCGGGCCACCCATTTGCATTGGTCCTTGGTCAAACCGTTGAAGAACGGCACGGAACGCCGGTCCGGTTCGGAGGCCACCGCTGTATCCGGGGTCACGCCCGGGACCAGGGCGTAAGCCAGGGCCCTCTTGGCCACTTCCTTGAAGACCGGGCCAGCCGTGAAGCCGCCCCAATAGATGCCCCGGGGGTCGTCCAAGGAAACATAGATGACGAACCGCGGGCTTTCCGCCGGCACGAACCCCACGAAGGACGAAACATAGTTGTACTTGGAATAATGGCCGTTCATGAACTTATAGGCGGTCCCTGTCTTGCCCGCGATGGGGTAGGAAGGCAGGGCCACGGCCGTCCCCGTCCCCTTTTCCACCACCCATTTCATCATTTCCGTGATGCGGCGCGCGGTCCTGGCCGAGCATACTTTGCGGATCTTGCGCGGCTTGAATTCCTTGACCACCTTCCCGTCGGCGTCCACCAGGCATTTGACGATGTGCGGTTTCACCATGACCCCGCCGTTGGCGATGGCCGC
>JAICXI010000115.1 GCA_025980505.1 bacterium
CCCTCGTTGGACGCCCAAGAGCCGTTGCCGTCGCAGGCATCCACGTAACACTTGGCAGGCGGCGTGCCGCGCTTGATGACGGCGGTCAAGAGGGGATCGGCGGAGGGGGTGTACTGGTTGGGACCCCCTGAAGCCCAACCCGGCATGAGGCGGCCCAGGGCCGTCATGGTCCAATGCCAGGGATGGCGCACGCTGTTCCCGCCGTGGCCGGTCACGAAGGAAAAGGACAGGCTGTTTTCCCCCAGGAACCAGTTCATCTGGGCCAGGGCCGCGTCGCGGTAAGCCTTGTCGCCCGTGGCGGCGTAGCCAAAAAGAAGGGCTCCGGTTTTATCCAGCAGGATCTCGTTGGCTTCCCAGTAATATTCGTTGGCGGCGGAGGCCACGCCGTAACCGTTGGCGCGCGAGGCGGAGGACAGGTTGTCGCAAAGCCCGGCCAGCCCGGTCTTGATCCAGGCTTTTTCCGCCGGCGTTGCCCGGGGGTCGAAATAGCGGGCCATGTAACCGAAGAACTGGGGCTCGTTCCAGGTGGCGGGTTTCAAGAGGGAGACGGCGCCTTCCTTTTGGAAGCGGGCCGAAAGGGCGGGGTCCCCGGCCAGGCGGGCCATTTCACCCAGGGCCCAAAGATTCTCCTGGGAGGGGTCCAGGTCCACGTAATCCGGGTCCTTGTTCACCACGCCGGGATTTTTCTGCAGCCAGGCCCAGGCCCTTTGGGCGGCCGTCCGGCACTTGGCCGCGAAAGCCGGGTCCGCTTTTGGATAGACGCGCGCGGCCTGGGCCATGACGGCCGTAAAATCGGCCGTGTCCAGGCTGCCGGGCTTCTGGGCGTAACGGGGGTAAGGGTCCTTTTCCGGGGAAAGGCTGGAGCAAAAATGGTCCTCGGTGTCCACCTTGTGCCGCACGCTTCCGTCGGGTTCCTGAAGCTTGAGCATCCACTGGAGCCCCCAGCGGGCTTGGTTCAGGAGGTCGGACAAGCCGTTCCCGGACTCGGGGATATCGTCGTCCACTTTCTCCATCGGGACGGTCTTCAACTCGTAAAGCCACATCATCCAGGCGCAGCTGACCGATTCCTCCAGCACCCACTTGCCGTAATCATCCGCGTTGTGCCAGCCGCCGGTGAAATCGCCCCTTCGGGAAGGATCCTCCTTCAGGGCCGCGTCCTTCAAGTGGCAGGCGGGATGTTGGATTCCGGTTTCGGGGTCGTTGATGGCCGTCCCGCACCGGATGAGGTAAAAGCACCGTAGGGAATCGTGGAAAAGGGACTGGTAGGCGTCCGCGCCGATGGAAAAGGACGGGGACTTCAAGCCGCGCACTTCCACGGTATAGCGGCCGGGGAGGGTAAGGCCGGAGAAATCCACCCGGAACACCTTTTCGCCCGTGGAGGCCGTATCGTCGATGGCGGACGCGGTGATCCGGCCCGCATAGGCGGTTTTACCCGCCTGGTCCAGGATACTAAAGGCGTCGCCTTTTTGCGCGCCGCCCGGCGCCTCGGCCACGGCGAAGGTTTTGGGATCGCCCGGCCGGTAGCCCGCCTGGTTCACCTTGGGGGCCTTCAAGATGGGGTTGGCCGGAGGCGGCGCCACCCGGGATTCCCCTTTTTGATAAAACTCGATGTTGTCCACGCAAAGGAAAGCCTTGACGCCGGGTTGGCCGGAAGCGGAGAAGCCCACGCCCGTGACCTGCACCGGGTCCCAGGGCTTGGGACTGCCCCAGGTTTGGTTGAACTGGGAAAAAGGAAGCTCCACCAGGGTCCAGTCGCCGGTCAGGGGGATGGGGCAGGAATAATGGTTGTTTTCCGTGGAGGTGGAAGAGATCGGCACCTGGCAATTCCAGGAGCCCTGGCCACGCGCGTAAAACCGGACGCCCTCGTAAGCCGAAAGGTCCTTGAGGGGGAAGCCGGTTCCGAAACCGGCGTAAGGGTATTGCAAGCCGCTTTTAAGTTCCACGTCCAGCCGGGCGCAATGGGCCGAGCGGTAGCCCCCTTCGCTGAGGGTGAAGGGCTTGGGGGAAGCCTCCGAATAGGGGTCGCTGTAGGAGAACCACCCTCCCAGGCCGTGGCCTTCGCCGTCCTCCACCAAAAGGGAAGCCCGGAGGGGCTGGGGCAGCAGGGTGAGAGCCAGCAACCAGAAGAACAATCGGCGCATAAAGGCACCTCCCTTAATTGATGCAAACCAAACAGGCATTGGACGATGGTTTCCGTGAAAGTGTCTTTGGCGATCATGGGTGGAGTCCTTTAAAAGCCATCTGCCAAGGGCAATAGGGAATAATCGCATCACCCTCATCCCACCCCTCCCCCGCCAGGGCAGAGGTCAGGGTGAGGGTGGCTTTGTTTGTTCCTTGGAAGCCGTCTTGGGGTTTGGGATGGATGTTCCAGGCCCCGCCAGCCATTGGGTTATAATGGCAAAAATTCGAGGAAAGAATGTATGACAGCCACGGAAGCCCAGGCAATTATCCAGGAAATGGTCCGTCGGATCGTCGAAAAGTTCGACCCGGTCCAAATCATCCTTTTTGGTTCCTATGCACGCGGCACGGCCGGTCCGGACAGCGACGTGGACCTATTTTGTGGTCATGCCGATCGACAATTCCCACAAGAAAAAACTTGGAAATCAGCCTGGAGTTGCACGCCATGGGCTTGGCCAAGGATGTTTTTGTGGTGACCCCCGAAGAAGTCCAAAAGTACCGTGATATTGTTGGAAGTATTATCAAGACGGCTGTTCACGAAGGAAAAGTCCTCTATGAGCGTGCCGCCTGAGCAAATCAAGGTTGTCCGCCAATGGATTGAAAAGGCGGAAAGCGACTACCGGAACTTCAAGAACACCCTCCAGATGGGCGATGATTGCCCCTGCGACACGGTTTGTTTCCACGCCCAACAATGCGCCGAGAAGTACCTCAAAGCCCGATTGGTTTATCTTTCCATCGATTTTCCCAAGATTCATGACATCTTGGAAATCATAAAGCTGTTTCCTCCCGGTTTCGCCATTCCCCTGACCCGCCAGGACGCCGAAGAAGCGGCGACCTTGGCGGTTAAGGTTCGGACGGCGATCCGGAGTGATCTCCCAAAAGATGTTTTGAAGTGAAAGTGGAATCGACACTTTCGTTTTTTGGGGCGAAAGGGCCAAGGCAAATTTTAACGATTGAGTCTTATATTAAAGGATTTAATCCGGTCCTTATTCCCTGAGAAAATCAGATTTTCGATCCACCCTCAGGACGTGAATGGGATACCGGTTGCCGTTGTTCTTACAGACATGGGCCGCACTGGAGCCTTTTCGGAAGATGGTAACTCCTCCCGCGCCAGGGGAGAGGCCAGGGTGAGGGTGGCTTTGTTTCCGGGAAGCTTTCCGGCTTCAATGCAATTCGGGTTCTGACCATTTTAGGCTATATCGGAAAATGATCTTGACCAATTTCCGATATAGCCTAAAATGGTCAAATGCTGAAACGCCGGCTTTATGACTCCATCTTTTCCAGGCACTTGGCGGAAAACCGCCAGATGGTCTGGGTTTCCGGCCCACGGCTGGTGGGCAAAACCACGAGCTGCCGCGCCCGGGGCGACGCCTACCATAATTGGGACAACCTGGACGACCGCAGGCTCCTCCTTTCCGGGCCGGCGGCCGTGGCGGAAAAGGACGGCTTGAACCGTCTGGGCGCGCGTGCGCCCGTCCTTGTTTTTGACGAGCTTCATAAGTACCGTAAATGGAAAGGCTTTCTGAAGGGCTTTTTCGACACCTACTCCGACAGGGCCCGTCTCATGGTGACCGGTAGTTCCCGGCTGGATACCTACCGCCGGGGAGGCGACAGCCTCATGGGACGCTACTTTCTCTACCGCATGCATCCCTTCAGCGTGGGTGAGGTTTTAAGGACCGCTCCGCCCGGTAAACCCCTCCAATCCCCCGAGCACCCGCCGGAAGGAGAATTCAAGGCCCTTTGGGAGCATGGCGGCTTCCCCGAACCCTTCCTCGAGCGCGACCCGGCCTTCAGCCGAAAGTGGCAGAGGCTGCGTCGCCAGCAGCTTTTGAAGGAGGACCTGAGGGACCTGACCCGCATCCAGGAGGTTTCCCACCTGGAAGTCCTGGCCGAAATCCTGGCGGACCGCTCGGCGCAGCAGCTTTCCTACTCCAACCTGGCCCAGTCGGTGAGCGTGTCGGTGGACACCATCCAGCGCTGGGTCGACGCGCTGGAATCACTGCACCACGGTTTCCGCGTCCGGCCCTGGACCAGCCGCGTGGCCCGTTCCCTGCGCAAGGAACCCAAATGGTACTTGAGGGATTGGGCGGAGGTCGCCGACCCCGGCGGCCGGGCCGAAACCTTCGTGGCCTGCCACCTGTTGAAGGCCGTGGAAGGATGGACGGACCTGGGCCTGGGGACCTTCGAACTGCGGTACCTGCGCGACAAGGAAAAACGGGAGGCGGATTTCCTCGTCATCCGGGACCGGAAGCCGTGGTTTTTGGTTGAAGTGAAGAAATCCGACGAACGGTTGGACCCCGTCCTGGGGTATTTCCAGCGACAGTTGAAGGCGGCTCATGCCTTTCAGGTGGTCTTGGAGGCGGCCTATGTGGAAGCCGATTGTTTCAAGCGGCATGAACCCACGGTTGTTCCCGCCCGCACATTCCTTTCCCAACTTTTATAAGTCCGTGGACTGGTTTTTCCGAGAGCTACACCCGGCGGTAATCCATGCTTCTTCCACTGCACAATAAACGTTAATCGGAAGCTTTCAGGGTATCGGCGCCCACGGCGACGGGCAGGACGGCGCCGCGGCCGGGCTTGGCTTCGGGGCCGTTGTCCTGGTCCTTGCAGCCGTTCAAACGATAGTCGCGGACGGCCTTGCCGCCGATCTCAAAAGCCAGGCCCCGGTAGGGGCCCAGGTCCGCCAGGCCCGGGGGAAGGGAAACACCCGTGGTGTTCCACCCGCCCAGAACGCTTTTACCCGCGGCGCCCCAGGTCACGGGACCGGAGGCGCTCAAGGCGCAAGCCGAGCCCTGTCCCGCCGTGGACCACCAGGAACCCGTGATCGTCACGGCGCCCGCGTCCCCGGTTCGGCCCTGGGGAAGGAGCCTCAAGTTCGCGATGGTGAAAGTGAAGGGGTCGGCCAGGCAGTCCACGGAAAAGGAAATTGCGTTGATCCGCGTAAGCTCCAGGGGAACCTGCGCGGACCACCAGGGTTGGTCCAATCGGGTCCAATCGATTTCCACGCGCCGGGGGCCGGGGTCGAGGTCGGCGTAACCGCCGTAATAGCCGTAGTCGGTGATGGCGGCCTGGTTGAGGGAGACCCGCAACGGGAACCTCTCCAAGACCCGGTTGTGGGCCACCACGGCGCCCGTCAGGTCCTTGCTCGGGGGAGGGTAACAGTAGATGGCCTGGTGGCCCGCGCTCAGGACGGTGTTGTTCTTGAGCGTGTCCAGGTCCTTGAAAATGAGGCCGAACCAGGCCGTGTCCTCGACGCGGTTGTCGTGCACGTTGAAGCCCTTGGCGTTGTCGTCCAGGTAGATGCCCGCGCCCCACATGCTTTGGTTGTCCCGCATGAGGTTGTAGGCGATCTCCGTGTCCTTGCCGTCCGTTCCCCAGGTGTCGAAGTTGCCCATGTCCTCGCTGTAAAGGGCGACCTTTTCCACCAGGTTGGACAGGATGCGGCAGCGGGTGGAACCGTAGTCGAAGATGCCGGCCCGGGCCACGCGCCGGATCGTGCAGCGCCGGAGGAGGCATTGGTCCGTGGCGTCCATCTCGATGCCGCCGTCGTTGCCCCAGTTCCAGCCGCAGTCCTCCACCGTGGCTTGTTGAACCTCGTTGGAGGCGCCGCCCTGGATGTTGACGCCGCTGCGGCCCGCGAAGACCACCCGGGCCCGCAGGCAGCGGTTGCCCGTGCCGGCAACGTCGATGCCGCCCCGGTGGCCGGGCTGGCTGGCGTAGCCGTTCATGAGCCTTGTCCAGTTGGGTGCGGTCAAGGCGCAGCCTTCGACCGTGCAATGGGAGCTGCCATGCAGCGAGAACCACCCGCCCCGGGCCGCCAGCCCCTTGACCATCACGAAGGATTGGTCGTCCAGGGAAAGGACCCAATCGGCCTCTCCCGCCTCCACGCGGCCGGCCGGGGAGGCGCCATCCGGAGCCCAGACATAAAGCGCCCGGGCCGAGGGGTCCCAGTACCATTCCCCCGGGGCCGTGAGCAAGTTGAGCTTGCCGAACAAGTAGAACCGGTCTCCCCGGCGGGGAACCAAGGGGGCCATCTCGTTCACCGGCTGGTCGAAGGCCAGGGCGCCCGTGGAGCGGTTGTGGGAAGCCACCGTGCGGGTATAGGAACACCAGGACTGGCCGGGCATGATCTGAAGGAGCGCGCCGGTCAGGTCGACGGCGGGCAGGTTGGAACAGGTGATTTGGGTGGCCGACCCCGAGTCGGCGCGGGCCACGCTTTGGCGGCTCAGGCCCTCGACGTCGGCCGCG
>JAICXI010000091.1 GCA_025980505.1 bacterium
CCGCCCAGGGGCACTTATTTGGTGAAACCTTCCCCCATCCTCCCTTTGACGCCAACACGCCGGTTCCGGCGCCTTTGACGGCGGGAAGCCAGTGGAACAGTACCACAGCGAACCTTTATCCGGCGGTTCAAGACCCCACCGACCCGGGGAACCTGATGGCCTCCATCCGCAGCGCCTTCACGAGCGGAGACCCCTTGACGGAGAGCGTGAGCTTCACGGGAACCACGACGCTGGAATTCGAGATGTTGGATACGGATTTGAATACCCAATCCATGGTGTGGTTCGGGCCTTCGGTATTTATCGGCATCGATTCCACGTCGTTGCGGTTCGCCAACGATTACGTGGCGCATCCGGTGGGGGCCAAAATGTTCTGCCGGTTGGTTTACGAACCGGCGAAGGGCATTGGACAGGCCCTGGTGGTGCAGGAGAACTCGGGTGTGACGCTGCTCAACGATCACTATTGCGGGTTGAATCCCGTGACGGGGTCTTATGGATTGCGGATTCAAAATACGTCCGTAAACCAGGCGGCGGCGGATACCTTCCTGGTGGACAATTTCGAGGTTTGCCGCGGAGTGGCGAACGGCACCCGGATCGAGGCGCCGGGGGCGGAGACCCGGTTTGATTGCGTTGGAACCAAGATCAAATGCCCGGAAATGACGCCGACAGTCACCGAAACATCAACCCTTACGGATACTTCCACGGCCACCCTGACGGTGACACCTACCGAGACGAGCAGTGAAACGAATACGCCTACGGCGACCGGAAAACCGACACAGTTGGAAACCGAAACCTTCACGGTTACAGCCACCCCTACATCGGTAACCACTTGCTGCCTGCAATATGCCGGCCAATTCGGACCCCATGGCAGCGGGGACGGACAGCTGTCCGCGCCCTTCGGGCTTGCGGTCGACCGGATTCACGACCGGGTTTATATTACGGACGGAGGCAACAGCCGCGTGGAGGTCTTCACCACCGGCGGAGCCTACGTGGGCCAGTGGGGGACGGCGGGAAGCGGCGACGGGGAATTCAATTGGCCCCGGGGCATCGCGGTGGATCCAGTGAATGGATACGTTTACGTGGCGGATTACATGAACGGCCGGATCCAGAAATTCACCTTGTCCGGGACTTACGTCGCCCAGTGGGGAGGGGGCTATTTCTTTGGGGTGGCCTTGGATGGCGCGGGGAACGTCTATGCCATCGATTATAGCGGCTCCCGGGTGATGGAATTCAGCCCTGCAGGAAGCCTCTTGAACCAGTGGGGAAGCAACGGAACGGGGGACGGTCAATTCCAGGGCCTGGAAGCCATCGCCGTGGATCCGGCGAACGGTTACGTTTACGTGGGGGATTCCAGCCGCGTCCAAAAGTTCACCCTGGGAGGCGCCTATTTGACCCAATGGGGCGGGATGATCCCCGGTGGAATCGAAGTCGACCCTGTGGGTTTCGTGTATGTGACCGACGTCTATGGCCACCGGTTTGAAAAATTCGATTCCAACGGGAACCTCCTTTGCCAGTATGGAAGCGATGGAAGCGGGGACGGCCAGTTCGGCTTGGACACGGTGGGTATCGGTGCCGATTCAACGGGTACCCTTTACGTTGTGGACAGCGACAACCTCAATGACCGTGTGGAAAAGATCGCGCCCTGCGTACCCCTCGTGACGCCGACTCCCACCGATACCACCAACGTGGTTTTGACGGTGACGGCCACCTCCACGCAGACCCTTACCTCAACGACGACCGAAACCGAGACGCCGACTTGGACGGAGACCCGGACGGAAACCCTGACGGCGACGTCAACGGAAACCCATACGCCGACGCCCAGCACCACCATCGGATGTTGCGCCACTTTCGCCCGCCAGTGGCCCAATGCCTTCAACGGTGTTTATTCCATCGCCTCCGATGGCGCCGACAACCTTTTCGTGGCCACCGGTTATCCGGCCTTTGTGATCAATTACAGCGCCTCCGGCGCGACCCTTAATTCCTGGTCGGAAGCCTTCATGGACATGGCGGGTTGGATCGCGGTCAATCCCGGGCTGGGTTACGTTTATGTCTCCAATATCGTGGATTATTTCCCGGATGCGGATACGGACAAGGTCAAGGTTTACACTTTCAGCGGCGCACTGGTCACCTCCTGGGGCGGGACGGGGACGGGGAACGGGCAGTTCAACGAACCTTCGGGAATCGGGGTGAACCGGTCCAACGGGAACGTCTATGTGGCGGATTACGGAAACAACCGGGTGCAGGTGTTCGATTCGGTGGGCCATTATCTGTTCCAATGGGGCGGTCCGGGGACCGGCAACGGGCAGTTCAACCATCCCACGGGCGTGGCCATCGACGCCTCGGGGAACGTGTACGTGATCGACAGCTTGAACAGCCGTGTGGAAAAATTCGACTCCACCGGCGCCTTCCTGCTGGAGTGGGGCAGCCCGGGGAACGGGAATGGACAATTCAACAATCCGCAAGCGCTGACGGTGAGCCCGACGACGGGGAACATCTGGGTGGCCGATTCCTATAACGACCGCGTGGAGGAATTCGACGCGAGCGGGCACTTCATTTGCGCCTATGGAACGCCCGATAATCCCAGCGGAGGCAACGGCCACTTCTTCCAGCCCTTTGGCATCACGGCGGACGCTTCCGGAACCCTTTATGTGGCGGATACGGGAAACCAACTGGTCCAGGTCTTATCGCCTTGCGGGGACGCCGGCACTCCGACCGTTCTTTGGACCCAAACACCGACAATCCCGGCCTCCTCCACTGAAACCCCAACATCCACTTGGACGACCACGCCGAGTGAAACGAACACGATCCCATCGACGCCAACGCACAGCGCGACGGGTACCTTTACGGAGACCGCCACGTCCACGATAAGTGATACGCCGACGGCCAGCGCCACCGTTACGCCTACCGTGACGATGACGGATTCGCCCACGGAAACGGTGACCGATACGGCCACGGAAACGCCGACGCACAGCGCGACCGGCACCTTCACGGAGACCGCCACGCCCACGATGAGCGATACGCCGACAGCCACACCGACCCCCACGGCCACCAACACAGTCACCCTGACACCGACGGATTCGATGACTCCGACAGCCACCGATACCGTGATGGATACCCCGACGACCACGGCTACACCCACTTGCGAGGCTGTTCAAAGCGCCACTTATAATGGGCCTTCCAACAAGATTCTTTACCTTTCCGCCAGCATCGCGCCCACACCCGCGGGTTGGCAGAACACGGGTTTTGACGCCTCGACTTGGAGCAGCGCATTGAGTGTGGCGGGGACCTACAATCCCTACAACGTTTTACTCCAGTATTCTTCCAATAGCGTGTCGGGCTCCAGCAATGGGAACGACGCCTTATTGGCCCTGACCCATTTCAACGTTCCGGCCGGAGTTTTCTCAGTCGTCCTCAACATCACCGTCAAGGGTAATATGGTCTTGTGGTTGAACGGATCGCCGATACCCGGCGTGACCAACCCCTTCTCCGCCGACCTGACATCTTTGGTCACTCCCGGGGACAACGTTCTGGCCATTCAACTGACCGGCAACGGTGGTAACCAGATCCGTTACGCCTATCAGTTAAACATCCAGAGCTGCCAGAATTACTCGTCGCCCCCGCCTTTGGCCGTCGCCCGCGCTTTGGCCCAGGGTATCCACCCGGCGGTTGCCGTGAATCTCGAGCCCGAGGCGACTTTAACGCCCACACTGACGACGACCCCCACTCCGGCCCCTTCCAGTTTGTCCGTGGTGGCCGCGCCCAATCTCTCGAGAAACGGGGAGCCGGTGAAATTCCAAGTGGCCTTGGCCAAACCGGCCCAGTTGAAGGTCTCACTTTATTCCCTGGCCGGGGAACAGGTTTATACGGCTTCGATGCAAGGGAACGGTGGGATCAACACGATGGTGTGGCCTCTCCAAAGCCAATCGGGTTCCAGCGTGGCCAGCGGACTCTTTCTTTACGTCTTGGAAATCAACGATGGAAGCGGCATCGTCCGTAAGACGGGGAAGGTCGTTGTGATTCATTGAGAACGCCGGCTTCCTTTCTCCTTGAAAAACCAACCCGCCTCTCCTTTACTAGGCCTTTCATCCCACCGGTGAAAGGCCTTTTTCTTGGAGCCCAACCGCATCATCCTTTTCGACTTGGACGGGACCCTGACCTATGGGGTTTCCACGACCCGTTATCTTTTTCGCCGGGCGGGCGACGAGGCCTTTTTCCGGGAGCTGGAAAAACAATGGTTAAAGGACCAAATGGACCATCTCACCCTGGCCCGAAGGGTCACCCAACGGATGGCGGGATGGAGGGTTGGGGACGTGGAAAAGTCTCTCCGTTTGGTCCCCAAAATGAGGGGTATCGGCGCGACGGTGAGAGGCTTGAAGAAAAGGGGGTTTCGGGTGGCTTTGGCCACACTGGGGTACGAGATGTGCGCCCGCTATTTCCAAAAAAATTACGGTTTTGACGATGTCCGCGGGACCACCCTGGAGATCCGGAATGGCATCATCACCGGAAGGAAACTGAAGATCTTCGAGGAGCATGAAAAGGCTATGTTCCTCAAACGCTTGTCGAAAAAACACGGGATCCCCTTGGAGAGGACCGTGGCCGTAGGCGACAGCCGATCGGACCGGGAGGCCTTCAAGGCGGCGGGGCTGCGCATCGCCTTGAACCAAGACGGGTTCCTGACCTCCTTGGCGGACGTGGATTTAAAATCCCAGGACCTGCGGTTGATCCTCCGGCACCTGTGAAACCGTCAATCCAAGGTTTTTCTCCTTTGCCCGGCCGAGCCGGCTGGGAATTCTTCCCTCCTTCACGGTGCCGGCCTTGTCGTCCTTTTTAGGACGGCTTTTCATGGAAAAACCCTGTCGCGCAGTTTTCAACGCAACGATTTTTGGTTTTGGGGTCCGCCTTGTTTTACGCGTTAAAGCGGGCCTGGAAACGGAATAACTTCCTAAACCATGGCCGCCCCGCGGGCGGAGTCCCGGGATGCTTTTGACGATTCCTTTACAAGGGGTAAAATTAGGAAGAGTGAAAGGAATCTTGAATGAGCCTTAAGAGCGGTTGGATCGAAAAAAGATGGCATGAACGCAAGGCCGCTTCCTGGGAAGTCACTTACCAGGTGATCGGCGCCGAGGAAGCCGCGATCTTGTGCCGCGAATACCTCGCCCCGACCCACTCTTTCTCCCACAGGGAAGGGCAGGCGGATTCCCATGCCATCCTGCATGACCTTTCGGTGAACGGCCTGGCGGTTATCGGGCCCCAATCCCTGGCCTCCGGCACGAGACTGTTGCTTTATGTCCACCACCCCTCCCACCAGCCTTCCCTGGTCGTGGTGGCGGAAGTGGTCCACAGTGTGGCCCAGTCCCGCGAAGCGGGAAGCTTTTACCGTTCCGGCATGAAGATCCTGGGCGTGGATGAGAATTCCTTCCACCGCGTCCTGCAGGTCCTATGAAAGTCCCCCTCCGCGGACGGCGTGGGCCGCCCCGGAAATCCTCTTTTTAAGGTTTTCGTGGGCCCCCTTCCCGAACCTATGGCTTCCCATTTGCCCCGCTGGAGGGGCTTCAACCTTTTAGGCCGACATTCCGCGCGCCAGGATTTCGGGCGTTCCTGGAATGGGATTTTAAAAGGATCGCCCAGTGGGGGTTTAATTTCGTCCGCTTTCGGCGGGAAGACGTGGCCTACGAAGATTTCAAAGGCCACCAAGTCGATCGAAAGATGCTGGAACTTCTCCAAACCTACTAACGACAGCCGGCAGCCGTCAGCGGGAATTTAACATCCTTTAGCTGACGGCCGGGGGCTGATCGCCGGCAGCCGCCTTACGGCCAGACCGCCAAGAGGGTCCCCATGGCCAGGAAGGAAACCAGGTAGTAACCGATATTGATGAAGAAAAGCTTCAGGGGTTTTTGATCCCAGAGGACGCTGTTCACCTGGGTGGTTACGATGAAGCCCAGCCAGGTCCAGAAACCCGCTTGAAGCCCGGCTGGCGCGCCCGAAATGTGGTAAAAGCTCGATCCGGACATCACCGAGTGGGCCAGGCAATAAGCCGTGAGAAGGCAAGCCACGAAAAGAACCGCGTAAGAGACCTTGGCTTTTTCCATCCTCTTGGCCTTTTCCTTCTTGCCCAGCTTGTTGAAACCCATCAGCTTGCTCCAGGTTTTTCCGAAGAGAACCGAGTACCACAGCCCTCCGATCACGAAGTAGACCACGGCGGAAACTAAAACCGCCCAAACGTTGAGGTGAATGTCCATCGATGCCTCCCTTGAAAGAGTTTCGGCTGCGCCTATTCTACCGAATCGGGTCAAAATCAGGTCTCTTTTGGAGGGTTGATTAACCAGGAGTTAACGAAAAGCCGGGAAAGGACGAGGGGCACGTCCGAATCACCGCCTGGACAGGGCCGAAAGCCAGGCCTTGACCGGCTCGGGGCGCAGGTTGGTCAGGTATTCCGCATCCCGGATGGAATGGACCTGGAAGCCTTTTTCGAAAGTATCCCGGATTTCCGCCTGGGTGACGCGACGGGGCCCCCAGCCGGGGGGTTCCTTTTCGCTGAAGCAAACCACATAAGCGAGGCCGCCGGGCCGGAGCACGTGCCGCAGGTTCTCGGCGTAGACGGGCCGCTCCTCGTCGCTGAAAACGTGGAACAGGGCGGAATCCAGTATCCGGTCGAAAACGCGGTTCAAGGAAACCAGTTGGAGGGCGTTGCCGACCCAGAAGTCGGCGTCCAGCTTGCGTTCCACGCGCTTGGCCCGGGCCCGCTCAACCGCAGTGGGCGAAAAATCAACGCCGCAGACCGAATAGCCGCGGGACGCCAGGAACAAGGTGTTTTCACCCGTGCCGCAGCCTGCGTCCAGGATGTCACCCCGGAAGGCGCCTTCCTCCCAAAGCCGCTGGACGAAGGGTTGGGGACGGCCGATGTCCCAGGGTGTGGAGCCTTCCTGGTATCTGGAGTCGAAGCTGGGACGTTGTTCCATGCGATTGCCCCGGAAAGTTAGGAGTGAGAAGTTAGAAGTTGGGAAAAGTCCTTGCCGCTGGAAGTGGGAAGGCTTTTAAAACTCCTCACTCCTCAGGACCTCTATTTAAGCGCCTTCATGGTGTCTTGGATCAGTGCGGCGGACTTCTCAACCAGGGTCCTTTCCC
>JAICXI010000180.1 GCA_025980505.1 bacterium
CGCCACATAGGCGTCGCCGGCCGAATCCAACGCGATGCCGTAACCCCCGTCGCCGCCGTTCCCTCCCAGGAAAGTGGAATAAAGCAGCGAGTTCCCCGCCGGACCCAATTTGGCCACAAAGGCGTTTTGGGCTCCACCCAGCGCGGATTGATAAGCGTTGACCGCCGGAAAATCCGCCGAAGTCGCGTCCCCGACGATATAGGCGTCGCCGGATGCGTCGAGGGCGATGCCGAATCCAGCGTCCTCCTGACTGCCGCCCAGGTAAGTGGAATAAAGCAGGCCGTTCCCCGCCGCATTGAGCTCGGCCACAAAGGCGTTGGCCGTGGCTCCGGCCGGCAAGGCACCCTGGGAAGCGCTGGTCACCGGGAAATTGGCCGAGGCCGTATAGCCCGTCACATAGGCGTCACCCGCTCCATCCACGGCGATGGCCGTTCCAACGTCGTCCCCGTTGCCCCCGTCAAAGGTGGAATAAACCAACACCGGATCGATGATGAGGGGAAGGTCCTTCCGGTAGGCCCCCACTTCCACCCGCGCCCTTCCCGGGCCGGCCAGGACGTAATGCCCCTCCACCGGTTGTTTTTGGCCCTGGATCACCTGGTAGCATTCCGGAGCCTGCAGGGAAACCCGGCCGTGAGGAGTCCCCACAAGCAGGCTATTGTCCGCGCCCAGGGCCAGGCTGCCGGACCCCGGGAATTCCCACTGGATCACGCGGGGATCGGCCCCCGGCGTCACTTCGAAGTCGTGTTCCAGCCGCCCCTGGGTCCCGTAATAGGTCAGGTTGATGCCGGGATAAACGCCGGCAACCTTCACTCGGGAATATTGGGGAATGTCCGTCCGCCATTTCGACGGGTCCCTTCCCAGGAAGTAGTTGCTCTTCCCCTCCAACAAACCCGTCCCCTGGGGTTCGGCGTTCCCCCCCGCCTGGGCGAACCGGAGCCGGACCACCTCGGCGCTGAAGGAAGGAATGGATCTCCACCGCCGGGGAAGTCCGTGGAACCAGGATTGCGGTTCGGGATGCAGCAAGACCAGCGTGGTTTGCGAGGAGCCGAAATAAACGGCGTATCCCTTTCCCCGGCAGAGGAACCGGACCGACGGATCGGCCTGTCCTTGATTAACCTCGAAGGCCAGGGGCCACCGGCCATAAGTCACCCTCATCGGCGCGGGAAAGGCCCGGGGAGCCGGTTGGAAAGCTTTGGGTCCGTGGGACGGGGAAGATGGATAACCGGGTGCGGCCCAGACCGGCAGGGCCCCCAGGAGAAAAAGGGCCCAGCCCGGGGAGAAGGCCCGGACGGTTGCTCGCGGCATCTGCCTCATGTCTCTCCTTCCAAGCCCATCGGTCGATCGGCCGGACTCGGGCCTTCCACCTTCCGGAGGAGCGGGGAATCTTTCCGTTCCCGCCGGCAAGCATCCGGACCTTCCGCGTGAAAAATATTACTTCGGGAGTTTCGGTTAGGGAAGGCGGTTGGCGTGGAGAAATTCCAGCGGGGAAAAAATCCAGGGGGTTCTTTTTTTAATCCGAAGGGTAACCGTTGCCTGGTTTGACGGATTTCCAACACATCAAAATTTCGAATTCAAAATAACGGAAATTATGAGCGGCCTCCAGGGCCCGGCCCGCCGCCGGTCGGTCGGGACTTTTCAAAATCGATCCCAGCCTCTTGCCGAGCCCATGCTCTTTCCGCCGGAGAAAACAGCCACAAGGGCGGCGGTTCTCAAGGCACCGGCATTTCTTTCACGGACCTACGGGAGGTCCGGGGCCAGGCGGGGGAACGGGGTTTTCCAAATCTCAGCAAAAGGACGGGCTCCTCTCCGGCTTCCAGGGATAAAATTTCCCTCAAGAAGGCGCGGCCGGAATCCAGGGTGACGGGCAAGTACAGGGCTTGCGCGCCCAGTTCCATCTCGCTCAAGGTCAAGGCCAGCCGGGCATGCCATCGACCCGCGTTCAAAAAACCTTTCGGCCGGGGGGTCCGGGTGGTCATCACTAAAAAAGCCGGCGCTTCAATGCCGTGGCCTTGGCGCAAAAGCGCCTGCCGGGCCACTTCCCGGATTTCCCGGCCGTAATGGAAGTAACGAAAGAGGGCGAACCGTGCCTTGACCGAAATCGGCAAGCCCAAGGAGCCCAACGGGAGCCCTTCCGCCGGCGCCTTGAGGGAGGTGATCCACCGCGCCCCCTCCTCGATCAAATCCTTGTTTTGGGCGCCTTGGTGGGAAAGGTCGTGCAGGAACTCCTGCAATCGCCGGCGTTGGATGTCTTCCGTTAAGAAATGAATTTTTTCCTGGCCGGAAAAAGGGGGAAGGTTCCTTAAGCGATCCAGGTGAATCGGCTGGACCGTTCCTTCCTGGTAAGGCCCGGCATGGGTGTGGCGAACCCCAATGGCCGAAAAAAGGCCGGCCGGCAGGGCCTCGGGGAGGGGCCGGAGGGTGAGGCGGGCTACGGGTCCGTCCGGCTTTTCACTTTCCGGAAACAAGGTCTCAGTGGCCTCATACCCCAGGGCTGAGGCCGCTAAAACCATGATTTCAAGGCAAAAACCAAGGTCCAGATGCAGATCCCGGCCTTGGGGGTCCAGGGCCTGGGATCGCGCCCTTTCACGGTCGGCATATACCTCCAGGACGCCTTGTCGGGGATCCAGGGCGAACTTCCAGGGTTGGCTGTTATAAAAAGAAGGGGCCAGGGTGCCATATTCCAAAAGCAACTTGCAGGTCTTTTCATATCCCACGCCAAAGCCTCCCCGAGCTCCAAAAAATCGACCATCGGATAAAACCATTGTCGCCTCACCGGGCCCAAGGTGTAAACCCATATCCTTACCCGTCTTAAAAGGATTAAAGGATTTTGGAAAAACCTCCCCGGAGTTTTTCCCATAGGGCTTTGTTCCCACGCGGAGGGCGGGGTAAAATGGTGGCGAAGCGGATTCCAGGGGGGGCCATGGCCGGCGACGAGACCAAAATCAAGATGATGACGGTGGAGGAAACGAACGCCGCCTTGCCCCGGGTTCGCCTGCTTTTGAAATCGCTCCGCGGGAAAAAAGCGGCCATCCTTCGGATCCAGGCCCAAATGGAAATCGAGGAAATGACGGGCGCCGATTCCCAGGGACAAATAACCCCCGCCGCCCGGGCCGCCATCACCAAGCTGATGGAAACTTTCCACTTCCAAAGCCGGCAATGGGAGGATCAATTGGAGGAACTGTTCCAAACGGGGGCCCATTTGAAGGATTTGGATTCGGGCTTGGTGGATTTCTACAGCCGTCGCGGGTCGGAAGTGGTTTTTTTGTGCTGGAAAGAAGGGGAAGCCGACGTCCGCTATTGGCATCCCCTGCAGGGTGGTTTCCAAAACCGCAAACCACTTTAACCCGCCCCGGGGAACCCGGTTAAAACCGGGCCTTGCTTGCCTCCCGCAACCCGCTGTTTCCTTGAAACCTTTTCCTTCCACCCCGCGTCAAGTTTTTTTAACAAGGCGAGGGTTAATGTTTTCCGCCACTCGTTACTCGAAAAACCTCTCCCGCCCTGGGCCCGCTCAAAAGCCTTCCACCCAATCGCGTGTTACCATGACATCGCTTGGTCCATTCCACATTCCGTAACGGGACGTCATGGTGTACCTGAACCATCTCAACAAATCCTTCCGGGCGAAGCTTCTTTTTTTCCATGCCTTTCTTTGGTGTTTTCTTTTCGCCGGGACGGGCGCGGTCATTTACCGGATCGTCTATCACCGGCTGGAAGCCAAAATGGGAGAGCAACTCCTCGCCATGGCGCGGCTGGTGGCCCAGCAATTGGAATCCGAAATCCCCGCCCAGCTCCAGCCCGTATTTTTTGACGCTCCCGAATCCTTCGCTTCCTCCCTTTCCCGCCGGTTGCGCCTTTTTCTCAAGGCCGGGGTGTTGGAAAACATCATCGTGTTGAACCAGCAAGGCACCGTGCTTCTGGACGCCACCGGCGAGGCAATCCCCGGTTTTAAATCCGGCGCGCTCCACGGCCGGACCTTCCTGCCGGACAAGGGCCTCTCCCAACCCCTGGTGCTTCCGGTCCAAAAGGGCGATTTCGGCCTGCTGCATCAATCCGTCCTCCTGCCCTTGGCCCCCGGCTTGCTTTTGGAGGTAGATGCCGACCCCCATTTCCTGGACATCCTCCGGGAATTCACCGATGTTTCCATCGCCCTTGGATTCATCGGACTTTGCGTGAGCGGGATGGCCGGTGTCTTCGTGGCCCAGCGGGTGATCCAGCCCATGACCGTTATTTTTAAGATGACCGAGGATGTCCTTCAGGGCCAGTTCCCCCACCCGGGGAAGGCCCTTCGCTCGGATGAACTGGGCCATTGGGTGCAGCTCCTTCAAACCATGTTCCGGAAAATCCATCACCGGGAAACCGAACTCACCTTGCTCCGTCAAATGGCTGAAAACCAGGCGGAGGACATGAAAATGGTGGCGGCGGGCATCGCCCACGAGGTCCGGAATCCCCTGGGCGTCATTCAGGGCCAAGCCGACCGCATTCAGAGAAAAACGCGGGAATTGGACCCCGATCTGCAAACCGCCGCCCAAAAGATCCAGGCCCAGGTCCAGGTTTTAAACAGCGTGGTGTCCAAATTTTTGGACTACAGCCGGGCCTTTCATTTGGAACGCCGGCCCTTTCTTCTTCCCGACCTCCTCTTTCGTGTGGCCCAGGACCTTTCGGATCAAGCCCAGCAGCAAAGGGTGGAAATCCTCAAGGACTTCGGGCCCTGCCAGACCCTTTCGGCCGACTGGGACCTTCTTTACAACAGTTTCTACAACCTGGCCTTGAACGCCCTCCAAGCCATGTCCGGCGGGGGAACCCTGGTCCTGCGGCTGCGGCAGATCCTGAACAA
>JAICXI010000269.1 GCA_025980505.1 bacterium
CGTGTCGGAGGCCCAGGAGGATGAAGGGGTCCTCGGCGGGCATATCTACCTGGCGCCGGCCGGGTCCCACCTGGTGGTGGAAGGGGGTGCGGGGCATTACTTTTTCGCTTTCGAGGATTTGCCCCCGCGGCTGGGCGTTAAGCCTTCGGCCGACATCCTGATGACTTCGGTGGCCAAGGCGGCCGGTCCCCAATGCCTGGGCGTGGTCCTGACCGGAATGGGGCGGGACGGGACGGCCGGCATCAAGGACATCCATTCGGGGGGAGGCAAAACCTTCGCCCAGGACGCCGACAGTTGCGTGGTTTACGGCATGCCCAAATCGGCCGTGGAATCGGGGGCGGTGGACCGGCAGCTGACCCTGGAGCGGATGGCCGAGGAAATCAACGTTTATTTGAGCCGCTTGTGAAGGCGGTTCGGGGCCGTCGCCGCCCCTCCGCCTCGGGAAGCCGGAGGCCCCATAACCCGCAAGTGATTTGGGACCCTTTTGGGTTAAAATACCCCTGCCGTTTATCGGAACTCGGAGCCCCCCGTGAATATCGGAGAATATAAGGAAGTTTTTTTAACCGAAGCCAAGGAATACCTTTCGACCTTGAACAACGCCTTGGTCCTCCTGGAAAGGGACCCGTCCCAGGTCGAGGCCATCCGGGAAATTTTCCGGGCGGCCCACACCTTGAAAGGCATGTCGGCCACCATGGGGTATGAGCCCATGGCGAGGTTGACCCACCAAATGGAAACGGTTTTGGACCCGATCCGGTCCGGTACCAAGCCCCTAACCTCCCGTTTGGTGGACGCTCTCTTCGTGTGCCTCGACCAACTGGGGAAATGGCTCGAAATCCTTTCCCAACAGGATTTCATCGAGGACGAAAGCCTCCAATCGGCCCTCCGGATGCTTCAAGCTCTCGATGACCCGGACGGCGGGACACCCGGGGGCGCGGCTTCCCCCGAAGCGGCGGCTACCGCCCCCCAGTTCGCCGTTTCGGATGCGGAGAAGGAGGTCCTGGCCGAAGCCCGGAGGAACGGCTTTTCGGTGCTCCAAGTGATGGTGGAGCTTGAGGCGGGGTGCGTTTTCAAGGAAGTCCGGGCCTTCATGGCGCTCAAGGCCGTCAACGCCTTGGGGGAAATCGTCAAAAGTTATCCGGCGCCGGAGGCCATCGAGAAAGGGCGGTTTCCCGGGAATTTTTACCTGGTAGTGGTGACCGACCAGCCCGTCCCCAAGTTACGGGAAGCCCTTGGCGCCGTGAGCGAGGTTTCCCGGGTTCAAGTGGAGGCCTTCGCCCCGGAAGGCGGTGCCGGGGCCGTGGAAAACCCGGCGAAGGCGGCCCCGCCCAAGGCCACGGCGCCGGCCGTCATGCCCGAGGAACGTTCTTTCGCCCTTCCCACCATCCGCGTTCATACGTCCAAGCTGGACAAGCTCATGGCCCTCGTCCAGGAACTGGTCATTTCCAAGATCCGGTTCGAGCAAGTGGCCGCTTCCAAGGAATTGAAGGAACTCAACGACCCGCTTTCCCAGCTCACCCACGTTACCGACGAACTGCAGGATGAAATCATGAAAGTGCGGCTCATGCCGGTCAAGCAGATATTTGAACGCTTCCCCCGGATGGTGCGGGACCTGGCCAAGGCGCTCCAGAAGCAGGTGGACCTGGAGATGGAAGGGGCCGAAGTGGAACTGGACCGGACGGTGCTGGAGGAAATGAGCGAGCCCTTGGTTCACTTGCTCCGGAACGCCATCGACCACGGAATCGAGCCGCCGGAAGAGCGGTTGAAGGAGGGGAAGGAAGCTTACGGGACCATCCGACTGCAGGCCAAACGGGAAAGGTCCTATGTGGTGATATCGGTTACCGACGACGGCCGGGGAGTGGATCCGGAGGTGGTCCGCCAAAAATCGGTGTCCAAGGGCTTGATCTCCTCCGACGAGGCGGGCAAACTCACCGATGAGGAAGCCGTCCGCTTGATCACCTTGCCGGGCTTTTCCACCAAGGATAACGCCACGGAGGTTTCAGGGCGGGGCGTGGGCGTGGATGTGGCCAAGACCCGGGTGGAAACACTGGGCGGCACCTTCCGCATCCAAAGCAAGAAAGGGCAGGGAACAACCTTCCTCCTGCGGTTCCCCTTGACCCTGGCCATCATCAAGGCCCTCCTGATCCAATGCGGGAAGGAGGTTTTTGCCATCCCGGTGGTGAACATCGTGGAAACGGTGGACGTCCCGCCGCGGGAAAAAAAGATGATCCAGCAGCAGGAAGCCATCGTTTTGCGGGACGAGGTGATCCCCGTCTATCCGCTCCAGGAACTCCTGGAGCTGGGGCTCCCGCCCAAGCCGGCCGTCCCCCCCGACCTGGAGACCATCCTGATCGTGGAAGTGGGGGAAGCCCGCGTGGGTATCGAAGTGGACCGGGTCATCACTCAACAGGAAGTGGCCATCAAGTCCCTGGATAAACTCCTGAAGGGCATCCGGGGTTTTTCGGGCGCCACCATTCTGGGGGATGGTAAGATAGCGTTGATCCTCGACATCGCCAGCTTGATCGAGGACCTCAAGGACAGGCGGTTCCAGGCTGAACATCCCCTGATCGACAAGGACGACACCCATGCTCTTGAATCTCGATGAACTGACCCCGAACCAACTGGACGCCTTGAAGGAAGTCGGCAACATCGGGGCGGGCCACGGCGCGACGGCCCTTTCCCAGCTGCTGGGAAAAAAAATATTCATCACGGTCCCCAAGGCCAACATCCTGGCCCTTTCGGAGGTCCCCCGCCTGGTGGGCGATCCCAATACCCTGGTGGCGGGCCTGACCCTTTCCATCCTGGGGGACGCCACGGGTAAAATCCTGCTTCTTTTTCCCCGCGATTCGGCCCTGCACCTGGCCGACATGCTCCTCAAACAGCCGGTGGGCACCAGCAAGATCCTCGCCGAAATGGGGCATTCCGCCATCAAGGAGGCCGGCAACATCCTGACCGGCGCCTACTTGAGCGCCTTGAACGAATTCCTGGGGATGCTTCTGCTCATCTCGGTGCCCACGTTGATTTTTGACATGGCGGGCGCCTTGTTGGCCACCATCGCCCAAGGCATGGAGGAAGCCACCAAGGTCATTTGCATCGAGACAAAGTTCATCGACGATAACGAAGCCATCGGGGGCTATTTCATCCTGGTGCCGGACGCCATTTCCCTGCGGGCGATTTTCCAAGCCATCAAGGTGAAGTAGGGAAAGCCGGTGCGGCTTTTATTTTTTGGAACTATGCCTTTGGCAAAGCATCGATGGAATACCCCCGCCCCTTGGGGGAGAGGGTAGGTTGAGGGGTGATCGAAGCAGCCCAAACCACCCTCCTCCCCGCCTTCTCCCCTCCAGGGAGAAGGGGAAACAAAGCAGCCCTGCCAAAGGCATAGTCCCGTTATTTTTTTTGTTAAACGATCGGGGCGCCCACCCCCATTCCCCTTTTCAAGACGGATTTTCAACAAAGCATGTTAAACTAACTTTCAAAAAACCTTGCCGGGCCCGGGGACGTCCATCACCTATCTTGAAAGGTTCCTATGATTTCCCAATCCATCCTTATTGAAAAACTCCTTTCCCATTGCCGCCAGACCCGCCCCACCGAGGCCAACCTGGCGGCCTGCTGCCAGGCCCTCCTTGAGAACTTCAAGTTTGACTGCGTCTTTTTAGCCAAGGCATCCGCGCCGGAGGAGGAACTCACCCCCCTGGCTTTTTCAGGGAAGGAGGAAGTGATGGAAACCTGCCTCTACCGGCTGGGAGTGGAAGAGCGGATCGCCTTGCCCAAGCTGCCTTTCAAGACCTACTCGGA
>JAICXI010000173.1 GCA_025980505.1 bacterium
ATGCACTTGACGAACCAAACCCAGTTAAAGCCGGGTTTCGAATGTTCTCACCTTCTCCCTTGAAGGGAGAAGGCCGGGATCAGGGTGGTTTAGGTTGGCAAAGACACCCTCACCCCACCCTCTCCCCCTTAAGGGAGAGGGTTTGTTACGTCAAGTCCATCGTTCCCAACTAAAAATTTTCAAAAGTCTAAATTTCAAATGTCTAAAAAAGAGGAGATAATACGGGCAAAGGGGCTGACAAAAGTCATGGCTTGTCCGATCGGATTCGGCTTTAATCGCCGTACCAGCATCTTTTATCTTTGACGTTCCATTGCGGGAGGGTATATGCGGTTCTCTTCGTATCGTTTTATCATCTGGACCTTTTTTCTCTTGGGGACCGGCCCTTCCCCGGGCCTTGCTTACACTTCCAGCGACTATTACCAAGCGGGCCTTTCTTTTTACCAGCAGAAGGATTACTCCAAAGCCATCCAATACCTGAAGGCCTCGGTGCAGATGGACCCCCACAACTGGCAGGCCGAACAGGTTCTGGGTTATTCCTATTACATGACCGGCGACAACGCGGAGGCGCTGGCCGCCTTCGACCGGAGCCTCCAAACCAATCCCGACAACCCGAACCTGAAGGGCTTCGCCGACAACGTGCGGGCGAAAAGCGCGGTGGGCTCCTCCCCCGTCACTTCCGCCACCGCTCCCCCGCCGGGTTCCGGAACGGCGGAAGCTCCCCCGGTTGCGGCCCGGAAACCGGTCCCCTCCAGCATTCCCGTTGTTTTCTCCAACGGGCGTTGGGCGAATTTCCACCTGGGGGTCGTTAACGCCGGCCTGGGGGATATGCCGGCCGCGGTTAAGGCGGTGCAGGACAACTACTCGCCCTCCGTGGCCACCGCCAGCTCCAGCGGCCTGGGTTTCTTCGGCGGGGGCGAGGCGGGCATCTCCCTGGACCCGGAAAACGCCATCGGCCTTGCGGTCAACCTGGGCATCTTCGGGGGCTACAAGGATAGCGGCACCATCCTGGGCAACACCTTCAGCGATTCCTTTGCGCCCATGATGCTGGCCCTCGAGCCCCTGTACCACCGTTTCATCCTGATGGGAAACTCCCGGTTGCGGCTGGAAGCGGGACCTGGTTTTTACCTCACCAGCCTGCAGGCGGACGAAGTTCAAAACGGGGCCACCGTCTTATCGGGCGGGATGGCCGGGTTCGGGTTCGGGGGCTGCCTTGGCGCGGGCTGGGACATCGCCGTGGGCAACTTCTCGCTGGAGCTTTTCGCCCACGGGCGCCTGGCCTCCACGTCCAACATCCAGGGGGAATTCCAGGATTCCTCGGGCAACACCTACCAGGTCGGCCTCGCCGTGGATTCCCGGAATTTCATGGGGACCACCAATACGTCCTCCATCGGCAGCGGCGGGGTCCGGTGGGCCAACGTGGATTACACGGGTTTTGACTTGGGCCTGGGCGCCTCCTACCAATACTAAGAGACGGCAACAAAAGCCCTTCCTCCCGGGGTTTTCGCCGGGAAGACGGGTATAATCAACCCGCATTGAGCTTGGCAATGTCTTAATCAGGAACCCTTCCATGGCGCGCGGCTTCCTTTGGGCCCTTATTTTTTTCACGGTCCTTTCGGTTTTTCCCCCGGGGGCGAGGGCCTATACCTCCAACGACTATTACCTGGCGGGATTGAATTTTTACGTCCGGAAGGATTACGCCCATTCCATCCCTTACCTGAAAACCGCCGTGAAGATGGACCCCCAAAACTGGCAGGCCTGGGAAGTCCTGGGTTATGACTATTACCTTTCCCACCAGCCAGCGCAGGCCCTCCAGGCCTTCGACCAAAGCTTGAGGCGGCATCCCGACAGCCCCCAGCTGCGCAACCTGGCCGAGGCCATCCGGGCCCGTATCATTTGGGACGCGGAGGCCCACGACATCTATCCCCGGGCCTTCCGGAACTACGAAATCTGGGTCAAGCTCGACGCGGGGGCGGCCCAGGCTTCCCTGGGCGACCTTCCCTCAGCCGCTTCGGCCTTCAACACGGCTTATGCGGCCTTCCAACACAACGCCACTTGCGATGGGGAGGGACTGTTGGGCGGGCTGGAAGTGGGGTTCATGCTGGATAAGCTCAACGCCTGGGGCGTGGTGGTGGAAGCCGGTTCCTTCAACGGTTTCAAGGCTTCCGCCTCCGATACCTCCGGCAACACCCTAAGCCAGAGGCTGCAGCCCAACATGGTTTCGGTGCAGGCCGAATATTACCGTTACTTCCCCATAGGCCCCTTCCGCCTTTGGGCCAACGGGGGCGCCGGCGTTTATAACACCGTCGTCAACCTCGATTACCTGCAAAACGGGTCCCCCCTGGAGACGGGCCAGTTGTCGGGGCTGGGCTGGGGGGGGTTCCTGGGAGCGGGCTTCGAACTGGCGCTCAGCGAGCAACTGTCACTGAGCCTTTCCCTGCGCGGCCGCTACGCCACCACGGGGAACATCCAGGGCAGCTTCACCGACAGTTCGGGGGCCACCCAGGAAGCGGGATTGGCCCTCGGAACCAACGGCCTCATCGCGGCTTATCCGACCTACCAAATCAACCTCAACGGCTGGCGTTACGCCAAGATCGATTACACGGGCGGGGATATGGTCCTGGCGGTCTCCTACCACTATTGAGGCGCCGGGATCCGCGGGGCCTGGCCGATCTCCACCGTCCCCATGCCCGCGGGACCCGCTTTCCGGACCCGGTCGAAGAAATCATCCAGCCTTCCCTTGAGCCACTGTAAATCCACGCCCATGAATTGGGGCGGGAGTTGGGCCCATTTCTCGCAGGCCTTTTCATAAAGCCCCAGGGCGCCGGCCTGGTTGCCCTTCCGGAAATGCTCCAACGCGATGGCGGCCTGGATGAGCCCCTGGTAATGCAGCCGTTCCCGGCCTTCGGCGGGGTGCCAGAGGTCTTCCAGCATTTCGTGGCACTCGAAGTACTCCCCCGCGTTGAAAAGCCGGATCCCTTCCAGGTACTCGTGGGGATACTTGAGCCCGTCCAGGTAGGTATCCCAGTCGTTGCGCCGGGAGAGTTCCTGGATGAGGGTTTGGTCCGCGTCGGGAAACTTGTAGGAAGGCAGGTCTTTGGGGTCGGCCCAGGCGAAAGCCTGGCATTCGATGGTCTTGGGTTCGCCCGACTTGTGGGAGCAGAAGAAGATGTTCAGCCGGACGGAACGCTGGGGATAGTGGTAGGTGAGGATCCGGAAAAAATGGCGGATTTCCACCTCGATGTCCAACTCTTCCTTGAGTTCCCGGACCACGCATTCTTCCAGGGATTCGGTGGGTTCCTTCTTGCCTCCGGGCAGTTCCCAATAGCCCCCAAAGGAGTCCCCTTCCTTGCGCTGGGCGATGAGGAATTTGCCGTCCTTGAAAACCAACGCCGCGCCCACTTCCAGCACCTTTTGGGTCATGACCATTTCACCGCCAAGGCGCTGAATCCCGTCCAACGAGAAGCCGGTTCGACAGGCCCACCGTCGGGCCGCCCCGGCCGCCCGGGGAGGCACGCGAAGACGCGGGGGAAATATCGGGGATGAGCCGTGCGTAAACACTTTGGTTGCGCTTTCACTTGGGCGTGGCCTCTTTAATTTTTACGTCCCTTTTCCGAAAAAGTTTTCCCTTGCGCCTTCGCGGCTTCGTTTCGAGCCGGGTCCTTCGCTTTTGGTTTTTCTGGAAGCTCATTTTGGCTTGGGGGGAAGGGCGGGACAAGCTTTCCCCCCCGATGAACCGCCTTTTACGGCCCTTGGAGAGTTTCTTGACCTGGTACTCACGGCGCAGGGCCGCCGAATAGCCGGCCTGGGGCTCCTGGAACAGCAGTTTCACCGGCGCGCGGGAGGCCGTGTACTTGGCGCCCTTGCCCGAATTGTGGGCCGCGATGCGTTTTTCCACGTCCTTGGTGATGCCCGTGTAATAGGAACCGTCGGCGCACTCGGCGACGTATAAAACCCAGCCGGAGGCCTCCGGCCTCCGGCGGCCGGCTCCCGCGGAAGGGCGGCCCTTAGGCGACAAACTCGATTTCACCCACCGGCGGGATCAACTTCTTTTGCTCGCCCTGCTTGAGGAACTCGCGGATGGCGTTGCGGCCTTCCTCGCCCATGTCCACGGTCCGCTCATTCACCCACATGCCCACGAACCGGTCGGCCACGTCGCGGGACAGGCCCCGGCCGAAAGCCAGGGCGTAATCCAGCGCCGCGTCCCGGTGGGCCAGCGAGTATTCGATGGATTGCTTCAAATGCCGGGAAACCTTTTTTTGCACGTCCGCCGGCAGGTCCCGCCGGATGGCGTTCACGCCCATGGGGAGCACTTGGCCCGCCGTTTGGAACCACCATTCGCCCAGGTCGATGATCTTATGCAGGCCCTTTTCCCGGTAGGTCAACTGGCCTTCGTGGATGATGAGCCCCGCGTCCACCGCCCCCTTCTCCACCTCCTCCATGATCCGGTCGAAATGCACCAGGACCTCCTGGAAGTCGGGCAGGCAAAGTTTGAATGCCAGGTAAGCGCTGGTGAGCTTGCCCGGGATGGCGATCCTCTTGCCCTTGAAGGACTCGATGGGGCCGGGCGTCCGGGCCACGATCATGGGACCGTAGTTCTTGCCGATGCTTCCCCCGTGCGTCAGGATGGCGTACTTGTCCTTGACGTAGGCATAGGCGTGGGCCGAGATGGCGGTCACTTCCATCCGGCCTTCCCGGGCCCAGTCGTTCAGGGTCTGGATGTCCTTCAGGATGTGCTCATATTCGACGCCCTCGGTGTCGATCTTGCCCTTGGCGAGTCCGTAAAACATGAAAGCATCGTCGGCGTCCGGGCTATGGGCTAAACGGATTTGGGTGGCCATGTCTTTCCTTGCGGGGCCGGGGGGGGACCCCTGTCCTTTGGGTTATGGCGTATCTTCCCGACAGGCGCGACTTTTTGCAAGGAGGTTTTTGGAGGGGGTCAAGGGGACGACAAAAAAGGCCCCCGGTGGAAGCCGGGAGCCTTTCCCAACCGGGAAGGGAAGGGGTTAGTTCACCGTCACCATGCCCGCCATGGCCGTAC
>JAICXI010000216.1 GCA_025980505.1 bacterium
GCCGAGGACCTGGTTTATTACGGGAAGCTGCTGGAGGACCTGTTGCCCCCCATGGTGAGGGACGGGGACGTGCTGGAAACGGCCAACGGCGGCAAGTGGCTCGTGACGGACAAGAACCCCCAGCGCGGCATCAGCATCCGGGACATGGGCGAGGGCTACCAGATCATTTACCGGGAGACCGGGGAGCTGATCGGGACCATCGACGGGATGCGGGCCTTCCGGGACTGCCATCCCGGCGCCGTGTATCTGCACCAGGGCGTGCAGTACGTGGTCAAGGAGTTCCAGTGGGAACAGCACAAGATCCTGGTGGACGACGAACCGGTGGATTACTACACCCAGGTCAATTACGAGGAAGAAACGGAGATATTGGAGGAGCTTAAGCACAGGCCCCTGGGGCCGCCGGCCTCCCAAAGCGCCATCCATTGGGGCAAGGTCAAGATCACCCAGCGGTTCTTCAATTATGAAATCCACCGCATCGCGGACCGTTCGCTGGTGGCCACCTACCCCCTGACCCTGCCGCCCTTGACCTTCGAAACCCGCTCGCTTTGGATGGTCCTGCCCGACTGGATCCAGCGCAACCTGGCCGACCGGAAGGTGCATTTCATGGGGGGCCTGCACGCGGCCGAACACGGCGCCATCGCCATGATGCCGCTGCACGTGGTGTGCGACCGTTGGGACCTGGGCGGCATTTCCACGCCCGCCCATCCCCAGGTGCCCCAGCCGGTCATCTTCATTTACGACGGCTACCCCGGGGGGGTGGGGCTTTCCGAGCGGGCCTACGAGACCATGGAGGACCTCCTCACCACCACTTTCGAGATGATCCGGGACTGCGAGTGCGAGGAGGGCTGCCCTTCCTGCGTGCAAAGCCCCAAATGCGGCAGCGGCAACCACCCGCTGGACAAGCGGGGGGCCCTCTTGATCCTGGGGCATATCCTGGGCCGGGAAGATTTCAAGCCGGTCCGTCCGGGAGGAGTCCCGAAGGCCACCCCATCCCCGGGGATTTCCGGGTCCCAACCTGAAGGGGAGCGGTTGACCGCGCCTAAAGGCTCCCCACCCGAAGGCGTGGAAAAAGCCCTGCCGGCCGGGAGTACCCCCTTTTCAATTAAAAATTCAAAATTAAAAATTCAAAATTCCGGTCCGCCTCCCGAGCGGACCGGAGCGGTGGTTTTCGACATCGAGACCCAGTTCCTCTCCAACGAAATCCGGGGCGGCTGGTCGAACCTGCCGGGCATGAAACTCTCTTGCGCCGTGGTGTACGACGTGGACCAGGACAAGTACTACACCTATGTCGAGGACAACGTGGGGGAACTGATCACCCACTTGAAGGCCTCCACCCGCGTGATCGGCTTCAACAGCCTGCGCTTTGACTACGGTGTGCTGCAGGGTTATACATCCTTCAACCTCCAAAGCCTGCCGACGCTGGACCTGATGGCGGACCTGCAGAAAAAGTTGAGCCACCGCCTTTCCCTGGCCCACCTGGCCCAGCACACCCTGGGCGGCGCGGAAAAAAGCGCCGACGGACTTTTGGCCGTCAAATGGTGGCGCGAGGGGAAATACGGCCAAGTGATCGATTATTGCCGCCAGGACGTGAAGCTCACCTACGAACTTTGGAAATTCGGGAAGGATCAAAAATACGTTCTTTTCAAGCACAAGCAGTCGGGCGAGATTGTCAAATGCCCGGTTCAGTGGTAATGGAGCTCAATTAACCTTAAGCGGATTATGGCCATTCCACTGGGGCCCATCGTGGCCGGAAATACATCAGCGGCATTTCACATTACTTTTTTCCCGAACTTTTAGGCGAAAGGCGCCTGGAGCGCTTGGGCGACGGTAGAAACGTGCGCTACCGGCTTAGTTTAAAATAGCCAAATAGGCCCCATTTCAAAACGGCCTTTCAACCGAACCTTTTCTCAAGTAACCCCAAAATATGGACTCCTTTGTAATTGACATAAAATATAATTATGTTTACAATTTGTATTACATAATGTATAAGGAGTGTAAGACATGACTTCCATTACTATTCGCCTCGATGGCCCTTTGGAAAAGATGCTGGAACAAGAACTCCGAAGCGGGGAGAAATCCCGTTCCGACTTGGTGCGGGACGCCCTGCAGGAATACTTAAAGCGCCACAAGCGGGAACGATTTATTCAAACGATGGTGGAAGAAATGAAAAGCTTATCTCCGGAAGCCCGCCAGGAAGGCTTGGATATCGCTGAGGAAGCCCTGCCCTTGGACAATGAGGCTTTGGAACTGAGTGAAGGTAGACCGCCCGCTGAGGAACGGTGGTGGAAATGAAACGGGGGGAAGTTTGGGTGGCCAATTTAAACCCGAATCAAGGCGCCGAGGTAGGAAAAATCCGCCCCGTCCTGATTATCCAAGAGGATGCTTTTACCCGAGAAGGCGCGGATACTGTCATCATCCTTCCAATCTCAACGAAATTGCGGCCTGGTCTGGAGCATTATCGGGTCACGCTTCCTATTCGTGACCGGTTGTTAAAAGAAAGCCAGGTCATCATTGAAAAGCCCCGCGCGTTAGACCGCCGGCGTTTTGGGGAAGGACCCCTAACGGCCCTGACGAACGATGAAATGACCGCCGTGGAGCATGGCTTGCTGGCCGTCATGGGAATGGCCGGCTACCTGCCGGATCTATGACGATCATGACAAACGGCTTAGGCGGCTCCTTCACCTTCTGTGAACTCGGTGAGCCGATGGACGAACGGCGCCTGTTGGCCGGGAAGACGCTTCCGACCTGCGAAGAACTGGCCCGATATGTCTTTTACGTATCCAGGGGGAGGAGTTCAAGCCGGAGGCTATCGATAAAACCACCGGCTTTATTGGCGAAAGTTCCAGGTACCAGGTTTATCTTTTTTACGAACCTAAAACCGATGTCCTTCGGAACCTTGCCCTGGACAGCGATAAGGCCGAAAAAATGAAGCCGCTGAAAGCGGGCAAGAAGCGGCTCGTTTTCGCCCCCACCAAGTACCTCGACCAGGAATACCTGGACAAATACCAAATCGACTTCGCCCAACTGCCTTATGAGATTTACCAGAGGGCAAAATAAAACCCCTTACCCTATCCTCTCCCGCAAGGGGAGAAGGTTTAGTTAAAGGCATTAAACATGGAACTTAAACAGTACCAGGTCAGCGCGCTGGAAAGGGTGAGGGAGTATCTTCAAAAACTCGCTCATTGGCGCGGCCAGGCCCAAAAACACCCCGACCTGGTGGATCCTGATTTTCCCCGCCGGCCTTGGCGGGACCTTATGCCCGCGGCCTCCCCGGATTTCCGGTCAACCCAAAGCCGAACCGGGGACTAAAATCGCGATTTGTCATGGCGCAAGAAGACTTGTCAGATGCGATAACAACCATTTCGGCGATGTCAACGAAGGGGTCCATTAGGGACTGATGAAGGATCATGTCGGCGGTTTTACCGATAGGATCGGTACGACAAATGGTGTTCGGCGGGAATTTTCGATTTGTTTCACAAGGGGTGGTTTAAAAATACCGACAAAACGTGTAGATCGTGAAATGACCTGTCAACTGGTAGTATCATGGGCTTGAGTGTCAAACCGGAGCCGTAAAAAAATCGGGGATGCTGGAATGGAAAAAATAAAAATGACCGAAACCCTCAAGGACCTAGCGTCGCGCCTGCCGGAAGTGCGGGAACGGGCCCTGGAGGCCGTCCTCACCCACCGGGAAGAAGCCGTGCCCGAACTATTGCGGGTCCTGGAACTCGTCAAGGCCGTGCCGGTGGGCGCGGCGGTCACGCTCAATGATTGGTCCTGGTTCCTGGCGGCCTACCTGCTGGCCCAGTTCCGCGAAAAAAAGGCGCTGCCCATCCTTCTGGAACAATTTTCCATGCCGGCCGCGCACGTGGAACGGCTTTTCGGGGACATCCTGTGGGAAGACCTTCCCCGCCTTTTGGCCACCCTTTGCCAGGACGATCCATCGCCCTTGAAGGGCCTGACCGAGAACAAGTCGGCCCACGAATCGGCCCGCGCTTCCGCCTTGTGGGGTTACACCCTCCTGGCGTCCCTGGGGGCCGTCTCCCCGGGGGAAGCGGCGGCTTATTACGGGGAACTTTTCCAGGGCCGGTTGGAACGCCGTCCCTCCCATGTTTGGACCTCCCTGGTGGCGGCCTGCGCGGCCCTGCACGCCGTGGACCTGCGCAAGGAGGTCCTCAAGGCCTATCACGAGGAACTGGCGGACCCGCACGCTTATTCCATGCAGGAAGTGCTGCGGGAATGGGACCAAACCCCCGAAGAAAGCCGGAAACAATTGGCCGAGGAAAGCGGCGGCCTGGTCGGCGACATCTGGGCGGAAATGGAATATTGGCCCTGGTTGGAGGATGACCAGGAGGCGATGGAGGAGTAGCCGGCGCCACGGGA
>JAICXI010000082.1 GCA_025980505.1 bacterium
GAAGTTGAATGAAATGCTGCCGACCTTGAAGACCGCCGTTATGTGCGCCGAAGCCGTGCCCTGGCGCTGCCACCGGTCGCTCATCTCGGACATCGAAACCGCGCGGGGCATCCCGGTGGAGCACCTGATGTCCCCCACTTCCATGCGGCCCCATGAAATGACGCCCTTCGCCCTGGTGGATCGAAAGTCGAAACCGCCGAAGGTCACCTACCCGGCCGCCCCCGAAGGCACAAGCCAGCCCGGCCTTCCCGGCATGCCTCCCGCCGTTTCCCCGCCAAAAAGCTCCGCCCGGAAAAAACCCACCGATAAGAAAAATTAATCCCCCGGCAGGCTGCCGAAAAACTTAAAGAGGGCCACCCAGCAGCCTGCCTACCCCTAATTTCTTCCGGAATTTGGGGGTTCCATAGAATGTTTTTAAAAAGTCCCGCCAAAGGAGGACTTTTTCAGCATTCCGCTAGGTGCGCAACAAGTATTATTCCCTTGTGGGAACCGGCCAACCGCCGTTCTTTTATTCTTTCCGTCCCCACTGGTCCACATAGACCAGGTCCGAAAAGGGGACCTGCGGCAGCCAGCCGGCGGTCTTGAGTTCGGGCTCGGGGGCGAAACTATCGGTGTAGCCCACGCAAAGGTAGGCGATGGGCACCACGCCTTGCGGCAATCCCATCAAGGCCGCCAGTTCCCCGGGCTTGATGATGCTCACCCAGCCCACGCCCACCCCCTCGCATCGCGCGGCCAGCCAGAGGTTTTGAACGGCGCAAACCGTGCTGAAGAGGTCCATATCGGGCTGGGCGGTCCGGCCCAGGACCAGGGGCCCAAACCGGTTACGGTCGCAGGTCACGCAGATATTCAAGGCCGACTCCAGGATGCCTTCCAGCTTCAGGGCCGCGTACTTTTCCCCGCGCTCGCCCGCGAACAGGCCCTTGGCTTCCTCATTGGCGCGCTGGAAGGCCGCGTGAACCTTGCGGCGGACTTCCAGGTCCTTCACCAGGATGAAGTTCCAAGGCTGGCTGTAGCCCACGGAAGGGGCCTGCATGGCGGCGGTCAGGATCCGCCCCAGGACGGCCTCGGGAACCGGACCGGATTTGAACCGGCGCACGTCCCGCCGCTCCCGGATCACGCGGTAGACCGCTTCGCGATCCTTTTCGCCAAAACCACCGTTCATGTCCATCCCCCAAAAGGGAATCCTGAATTTTGAATTCCGGATACTTGCCGGGCCTAAGTGTTGCACTTCGTTATTGAACTGGGGATTCAAAATCATCCCTTCACGCCGCCAGGTAATTCCTGCGGTGGAACAACAGCCACAACAGCACCGGCACGCCCAAAAGCGCGGTCAGGACCCCCACCGGCACTTCCGTGGAACCGAAAAAGGACCGGGCCACGGTGTCGCAAAGCATGAGGAAAGCCCCGCCCCCCAAGGCGCTGCAGGGCAAAAGGAAGCGGTGGTCATTGCCGATCCAAAGGCGGTAGATGTGGGGGATGATGAGCCCCACGAAGGCAATGGGGCCGGTCAAGGCCACCACCGCGCTGGTCATGAGGGACGCCACCACGATGGAACCCACGATCACCCGCGAGGTGGGCACGCCCTTCACCTTGGCCAGTTCCTCGCCCGCGGACAGCAAGTTGAGCTCCCGGGCCAGGGCCCAGAGCGCCAGGAAACCGGCTCCAACTCCCAGGGCCAATTTAACCACCGTGCCCAGCTCCACCACGTCCAAACTTCCGATCATCCAATGGATCATGGCGTAAGCCTGGGTGAAATCCGCGATGTAATAAGCCAGCAACACCAGGGCGTTGAAGAAGTAATTGATGGCCACGCCGGCCAAAAGCAGCGTAAGCGCGGAAAAGGAACGAAGCATCGACGCCAGGGAATAGACGAGGAAAAGGGAAAAAAGCGCGCCCAGGAACGAAAAGAGGGTGACCAGGGAAAAGCCGTGCACCAGGGTGGTGAACCCCAGGAGGATGGCCACCACGGCCCCGAAGGAACTGCCGCCGGCCACGCCCAACGTGAAGGGACAAGCCAGGGGGTTGCGCAACACCGCCTGGAACACGATCCCGGCGCAAGCCATGGCGGCGCCGGCCAAGGCGGCCAGGAGGTTGCGGGGCAGGCGGATGGAAAAAAAGATTTGCGCGTCCTGGTTGCCGGGCAAAGGCGGCCAGGCCTGGAACACCCGGGCCCAGGACACCTGGGTGGGCCCCACCAGGGGGCAGCCGAAGAGCACCAAGACGAAGAAAACCGCCGTGAAGAGCAAAACGAAGGTTTTAGAGGCCGTACGGTTCATTGAAAAAGAACCTCATCCATTGTCATTGCGAAGAATCACCGCATTTTTGTTTTTAGGCACGAAATAAGGAAAATCCCCCTTGTGGCTCAGCTTGTCCACGGCGACGCCGAGGACCGCCCCGATGTTCCCCGGCGTCAGCACTTTCTGGGGCGCGCCTTGCGCGAAAACCCTGCCTTCCTTCATGAGCACCAGCCGGTCGAGGAACCGCCCCGCCAAGTTCAGCTCGTGGGTGGCCACCACCACGGTCAAGCCTTCCTCCCGGTGGAGTTTCCGGACGATCTCAAAAAGGAGGATTTGGTGGGAAAGGTCCAGGGACAAGGTGGGTTCGTCCAGCAAGAGGACCCGCGGCGTCTGCGCCAAGGCGGACGCCAACAGCACGCGCTGACGTTCCCCGCCGGAAAGCTCGCCGTAAGAGCGGCCCTTGAAATCTAGGGCATCGCACAGGGAAAGCGCCCTTTCACAAACGGCGCGGTCCTCCGCAGTGAAGGGTTGGAAGCGCCCCACATAGGGGTGCCGGCCCATCCCGACGATTTCCATGACCGTCAAGGGGAAGGTGAAGTGCAGGCCCTGGGGAACATAGGCGATCTTCCGCGCCCTTTCCCTCACCGGCAGGTCCTGAAGGGGCCTTCCCTCCAAAAGCACGCGGCCTTGCTGGGGCCTGGCCAAACCCACCATGAGCTTCAACAGCGTGGACTTGCCCGCTCCGTTAGGGCCCAAAAGGCCGACCAAGCCCCCCTTTTCAACCGAGAGGGTGGTTGGGTGCAATTCGAATCCGCAATGGGAAGGGTAACGGAAGGAAAGATTTTGGATTTCAAAAAGAAACATACCCTCATCTCCACTTTCAAAATCGGGCAAGGCCCGAGGAGGTCATGAGGGTGATGCAGTTTTCAATGCCGGGGCCGGAGGCCCCGTTTCGATGGATCAACTGCATAAAGCCCTTTCCCCGAGGCTTGCTTATTCTCCATCCAAGGCCGGTCTCCTGGCTTAGGGCTTTCCCGAATTCCCGGCCTTCCCGCCTGTTTATCCCATCTCCGACCCGAAAGTTCGTTTCAGGTCTTCAAAAAGTGAACAGTGCAGTGGCCTGGGGGGAAGAAAGATCGCCCTTCACAGTGGCGGGTCCGCATCGGTCTCACACCGATTTCCCGAGCACCTTGGATCGATGGGGCTATTTAAGGGCCTGTGCTTCCAGGTGTCAACGGACTTTGGCGGAATTTGTGAGCGGCCTCATAGTTTCGGGCATCCCCACCCTTTTAAACTACCGATCGATTACCGGGCCCTTCGCTTGCATCGCCCAACCGTAAGATTTAGGCTAACCCCGCCCCTCTTAAAGGAGACGCCATGGATGCCCTGATGCTGGCCCGCGCGCAATTCGGATTCACCATCGCCTTCCATTACATCTTTCCGCCCTTGAGTATCGGATTGGGATTGAACCTGGTGCTGATGGAGAGCTTCTACTATTTCACCCGAAAACCCCTGTACCTGGAGATGGCCCGGTTCTGGACCCGCATCTTCGGGCTCATTTTCGCCATCGGGGTGGCTTCGGGCATCGTGATGGAATTCGAGTTCGGCACCAACTGGTCCACTTATTCCCGCTTCGTGGGCGACGTTTTCGGAAGCGCCCTGGCCGCCGAAGGCATCTTCGCCTTTTTCCTGGAATCGGGCTTCCTGGCCCTCCTCTTATTCGGCTGGGACCGCATCGGCGCCGGGGCCCATCTTTTCGCAACCTTCATGGTGGCCCTGGGCGCGCATTTCAGCGCCATCTGGATCGTCGTGGCTAATTCCTGGCAGCAAACCCCGGCCGGATACCACCTGGTGGGCCGGCCGGGCGGCGGCATCCGGGCCGAAGTCACGGATTTCTGGCAGGCGGTGCTGAACCCTTCCACCTTGAGCCGCGTGGGGCACGTCTACATGGGCGCCTGGCAGGCCGGGGCTTTCGCGGTGCTCAGCGTCAGCGCTTACTACCTCTTGAAGAAGAAAAACCTGGAGTTCGCCAAAGCCTGCCTCAAGATCGCCCTGGTGGTGGCGGCCGTGGCTTCCCTCCTGCAACTTTTTTCGGGCCACGAGAGCGCTGAAGTCGTGAGCGCCACCCAACCCGCCAAGCTGGCCGCTTACGAGGGCCATTACGAAACCGCGCCCGCCGGGCTTTACCTTTTCGGCTGGGTGGATGAAAAGGCCGGACAAACCCACGGCGTGGCCCTGCCCGGGCTCTTAAGCTGGCTGGTGTCGGGAAAATCCGACGCTCCGGTCACGGGACTCAATGCCTTTCCCCCGGACAAGCGGCCGCCCGTGAATTTCGTATTCCAGACCTACCACGCCATGGTGGCCATCGGCCTGGCCCTCATCCTCATCGCCTGGCTGGGAGTTTTCCTCTGGTGGCGGGGCGCGCTTTTCACAACCCGGTGGTACCTGGCCGTCCTGGTCGGATCCGTGCTCCTGCCCCAGGCCGCCAACCAATTGGGATGGTTTTCCGCCGAAGTGGGACGCCAGCCTTATATCGTGTACAACCTGATGAAAACCTCCGACGCCCTCTCTAAAGCGGTGAAGCCCGGCGAGATCCTGGCGTCCCTCCTGCTTTTCGGCTTCCTTTATCTTTTGCTTTTCATTCTTTTCATTTACCTGCTCAACGACAAGATCCAACACGGGCTTCGCATGAAGGCGGGGGAGGGACATCGCGCATGAATTACGACTGGCAGACCCTTTGGTTCATCCTGGTGGGGACGCTTTTTTCCGGCTACGCCATCCTGGACGGCTTCGACTTGGGTGTGGGGGCGCTGCACCTTTTCGTGAGATCCGACAAGGAGCGCCGCGTCTTCCTCAATTCCATCGGCCCCATCTGGGACGGGAACGAAGTCTGGCTGGTGACGGGCGGGGGGGCCCTTTTCGCCGCCTTCCCCGAGGTCTATGCCACGGTCTTTTCCGGTTTTTACCTGGCCTTCATGCTGCTCCTGGTGGCCCTGCTCTTCCGCGCCGTGGCCATCGAGTCCCGGAGCAAACAGCCCATGAAATGGTGGCGGAACTTTTGGGACGCCAGCTTTTCAGTGAGCAGCATCGCCTCCTCGCTCTTGATCGGCGTGGCCCTGGGCAACATCGCCTGGGGCATCCCCCTGGGAGCCGACCGCGAGTACGCCGGCAGTTTCCTGGGGCTCTTGAAACCCTATCCCCTCCTTTTAGGCGTGACCACCCTCGCCCTTTTCATGATGCACGGCTCCATTTACATCGTGTTGAAAACCGAGGGCCCCTTGCAGCAACGGCTGAAAGGCTGGGGGAAAAACACCATGATTTTCTTCATCCTTTGCTACGCCATCACCACCTTGGCCACGCTGCTTTACGTCCCGCACATGCTCGCCACCCTCCAGCGATACCCGGCGCTCTTCATCGTGCCGGTCCTCAGCGTGCTTTTCATCGCCAATATCCCGAGGAACGTCAGCAAGGGCCAGGGAGTGGGCGCCTTCCTCTCTTCCTGCGGCGCGTTGCTCACTTTGATGGCCTTGTTCGGAATCGGCATGTATCCGGACATGGTTTACTCCAACCCCTCGCCGGACAACAGCCTCACCATCTACAACTCGGCCTCCTCCTTGAAGACCTTGAGGATCATGGCGTTGATGGCCGCTATCGGCATGCCCCTGGTTCTTTCCTATACGGCCAGCATTTACTGGGTCTTCCGCGGCAAGGTGAAAATTGACGCTCACAGTTATTAAGGCCGGCGCCGGGGGGAACTTTTAACCGGATGCCGCAAAATACTTTTTCAGCACCCGGTTGAGATCCGAGAGGACCTTTTCACGGCGCGGCTTCCCGGGTTGTTCTCGGACCGGACCGCCTCCAGCCAGCCACCCACCGCCGTCTTTTTGTCAAGCGGTTCCGGAAAAACTTTCGCGGTTGAGGATGTCCTTTCCCATGGAAATCCCTTCCGATCCGGGCCGGGAATTTCCTAAAATTTTTTGGGACATAAAAAACGATTGAAACAAAAGAATTTTTTCAGGAAAAATTTCTCTCTTTCCGGCCAAAATTTTCTTGACTTAACTTGAAAAAGATTTAAAAGGGGTGAAGCAAATCCGTTACTTGAAAATTTTCCGACTCTACTCAAAATTTTTTCGTGATCGAAAGTTTTTCCGATAAACGAAAAAATTTTTTTCGTCTCTGGACCCATTTTCGGGTGCGAATTTGTGAATAGAAGTGGATATGTTGTGAACGAATTCTGTGTAACGCGGAAAAACCGGCAATGTTACAGGACTTTTACGTACCGGTCCAAGAGCCCGCCGCAAGGGGGGCCTCAAGGCGCCGGGAGGGAGACTTTCTTTTCCCTTGCTTTAAGCGCCTTTTGAAGACTGAATCGGTTTAAGTTATCCACAAAACTATGCACAGGTGTGAATAACACCGGCAAAGGCCCCCAATCAAAGGGCTTTAGCCACCCTCCGATCCTTGGGGATAAACAGGGGATAATTTCAGAACTGAGCTTATTTGCCCCGCTTTTTATGGGGTTTTTCGCGTTTTTTATTAATTGGAGGTTTGTGGATGAGCGTTTCCGCGGATTTGTGGGATCGATGTTTGGAAAACCTCAAACAAGACCTAAACCGTCAAAGCTTTGAGACTTGGTTCAAGCCCACCAAGGCCTCTATTACGGATAAAACCCTCAAAGTCCAGGTTCCCAACGAATTTTTCCGGGACTGGATCCGGGACCATTACCAGTCCCAAATCCAAAAAGCCCTGCAAACCCTCCATCCCGAGCAACTGGAAATCCAGTTTGAAGTAAAGGCCCTTTCCGACGCGCCCGGGCCGCTCCCGACGACGGCTCCCGAAGGCGTCTCCGGCGCTGAAATTTCCGTGGAAAAATTTGAAAAACCCCGTTTGACCATGCCGACACCCACTAAAGTTTCCTCCGATTCCGAATTTATCCTGAATTCCAAGTTCAATTTTGAAAGCTTTGTGGTGGGCAACAGCAATCGCTTCGCCCACGCGGCCTGCCTAGCGGTTGCGGAGTCACCTGCCCGCTCCTACAACCCCTTGTTTATTTATGGCGGAGTGGGGCTGGGCAAGACCCACC
>JAICXI010000201.1 GCA_025980505.1 bacterium
AAAAAACACGACCGGGAGATCAAGGACCTCGTCGACCAACTTTCGGGCATGCAGGTTTGGATCCTGAAAACCCGGAAGGTTTTCGAGGACGCCAGCACGCGGAAAAACGTCCGGCTCATGGTTTTCGGCACCCTGGCCGCCCTGCTGGTTTGCGGCCTTTCGGCTTTCTTCATCAACCGCCAAATCGGGGAACGGCAGGCCGTCTTGAACCGCTTAAAGTCCAGCGAAGAGCGGTTCCGGTTCCTCGCCGAAACCGCCAACGACGCCTTCATCACCTCGGACTCGGCCGGACGGATCGTGGACATGAACCCGGCCGCCGAGGGCATGTTCGGCTACGCCAAGGACGAGCTGTCGGGGCAATCCCTGGTCCTCCTCATGCCGCAAAAGTTCACCGAGGAACACGGCCGGTTCGCCTTTGAAAAATTCGTCACCCTGACGTCCGGCCTCAAGGCCATGGAGCTTTACGGCCGCCGGAAGGATTCCACCGAATTCCCCCTGGAGACCTCCGTTTCCAAGTGGGAAACCCGGGAAGGGGTCTTCTTCACCACCATCGTCCGCGACATCACCGAGCGGAAGTTCTTCATCAAGACCCTCCTCAACAACGAGCACCGCTTGTTCCAGTTCCTTGACGCCGTCCCCGTGGCCGTGATGGTAACCGACCCCACGGGCTCGCCTTACTACGCCAACCAAAGGGCCAACGAAATATTCGGGTTCAACCTCATCCGTGGGGGAAAACCTTCCGGCAACCTGGCCGAGGCCTACCACCTTTTCACGGCGGGATCCCAGCAGGCCTACCCGGAAGACCGGCTCCCCATGGTGCGGGCCCTGGCCGCCGAAAAATCCCATTCGGGCGACATGGAGTTCCGGGAGGGCAACCGGGTGATCCCGCTGGAAGCCTGGGGAGCCCCCATCCTGGACGAACGGGGCCAGGTCAAATACGCCCTGTCGGCCTTCATCGACGTCACCCGCCAGAAGGAAATCACCGAATCCCTGGAGGAACGGGAGGAATTCTTCCGCAACCTCTTTGAGGAGGGCCCCATCGGCATGTCCCTTTCCTTTCCCGATTCCATCCTGGTCAGCGTCAACCGCGCTTTCTGCGACATGTTGGGCTACTCGAAAAAGGAATTGACCGGCCAATCCTTCCTGGATTTCACCCATCCGGACGACCGCACCTTGGACCAGTCCCTCACCCAAAAAATGTTCCAAAAACTGATCCCGCGGTACCAGGTTGAAAAGCGCTACCTGGCCAAGAACGGGAAAACCTTGTGGTGCAAGGTGACCTCTTCCGTCATCCGGGACGTGGAGGGCGAACCCCTTTTCCGGCTCTCCATCATCGAGAACGTCACCGACCAAAAGGAATCGGAAAACGCGCTCAAGGAAAGCGAGGCCAAATTCCGCGCCGTGACCGAGTCCGCCCGCGACGCCATCATGACGGCCGACGCCGGCGGTGAAGTGGTCTACTTCAACCCCGCCGCCGTCAATATGTTCGGTTACGCGGCGGAGGAAATCATGGGCCGGCCCTTGCTCCGATTATTCCCCGAATCGGTGCGGACCGATTACGCCCCGGCGCTCCAACGGCTCCTGAACGAGGACGGCACCCGCTTCACGGGACGAAGCCTGGAAACGACGGGCCTTCGGAAGGACGGGACCCAGTTCCCCCTGGACGTTTCCCTCTCGGTTTGGTACCGCGACGAGGGAAAATTCCTGACCTGCATCATGCGCGATATCACGGACCGCAAGCAAATCGAGGAAATGAAGCAGGACCTGATTTCCGTGGTTTCCCACCAGCTCAAAACGCCCGTGGCTGAAATCAACGGATTCATCGAAAACATGCTGGACGGCCTGACCGGCGCCCTCACCCCCAAGCAACAGGAATACCTGACCGACATGCGGGAGATCGGCCTGGAGAACTACCGCCTGATTTCCGATCTTTTGAACGCCTCCAAGCTGGAAAGGGGCATCGTCACGGTGGAACTCCAGCCCGTCCCCCTCCAAGTCGTGATCGACCAGGCCTTGCGCGACTACGAGGGCCCGATCCGCCGCAAGGGCCTGGCCCTGGCCGTTGAAACTGCACAAGAAGGGACACTTGTCCTGGCGGACAGGGATAAAACGGTTGAAACGCTCCGGAATATCATCAACAATGCGCTGAAATGCACGGACAAGGGCGGAATCACCGTTCGGTGCGGTTCCGAAAACGGCTACAGCTGGGTTGAAGTAAAGGATACGGGTATCGGAATGGGTCCCGAGGCGCTTTCCCAACTCTTCCGGAAGGAAAGGGTCATGGGCAAGGAAGCGGCCCGCGCTGGCGCGGGGCTGGGACTTTATATCGCGAAAAACTTTATGAGGCTTCAAAAAGGGGATATCACCGTGAAATCGGAAAAGGGCAAGGGAACGAGCTTTTTCGTGAAAATTCCAAATGCGGCACAGGAGCAAGGAACATGAGCAAGGGAACCATTTTGATCGTCGAGGACCAGCAGGGATTCCGGCGGATTTACCACGACGTGCTGGTCAACGACGGGTACGAAGTGATGGAGGCCCAGGACGGGGTGGAAGGCTGGGAAATGGTCAAGAACCACAAACCCCATTTGGTGCTGTTGGACCTGGGGCTTCCCGGAATGGATGGTTTCGAGGTCCTCAAGCACATCCGGGACCACGGCGAAACCAAGCATATCCCGGTCATTATTTTTTCCGTCCTTGGGGAGCAAAAGGACGTGAAAAAGGGCCTGGAATTGGGGGCCAACGACTATACGGTGAAGGGGTTTTATACCCCCCGCCAGATCCTCAGCAAGATCAAGAACCTCATGAACCAAGTGGAGGTCAAAAAGAACGTCAATTCCTATAAATTGAAAATCCAGGAATCCAAGGAGGACGCGGCCAAGCTGCAGTCCGAAATCGGCCTTTCCAGCGGCTACCAATGCCCCCATTGCCAGGTCGACATGTCGCTGGAATTGTTCCCGGATTACGTGCGCAACGAGGGCCACTGGTTTACCGCCCATTTTGTCTGCGGCAAATGCGGGAGAACCTTTTAAAGCCGGTCCTTCCCCCCGCTTCCACCCCCTGCCGGGACCTTCCGTTCCATGAAGGCCGCCATTGAACCCAAAAGTTACGCCGGTTTCCCCGGCAACGGCCTCCCCGTGGGATGAGCCGGTCGTCAACGACCGCTTGATCGATCAATACGAAACCCTGATCCGCCGGCCGGATCCCCCCAAATCCCCGCCGGTAAAAAAAGCGTCCCTCCCTTGTCCGGAACCGCCGGAACTTCGCGCCGCACTCCGGAGGCCCCGCCGCTTGAACCCCTCCCTATTCCCTTCCGGGAGGTTTTGCCGCATAATTTGACGCATGTCCCGAACCCCCACCCACGAACGGCGCCTCGCCGACCTTGTTTCGGTAGGCCCGGCCATGTTGCGGGATTTGGAGCGCCTGGGTATCCGGTCCCTCTCCCAACTGGCGCGTTCCAGCCCCGCTGAACTTTATAGCCGGCTTTCCAAAATCACCGGCCGTCGCCAGGATCCATGCGTGCTGGACACCTTCACTTGCGCCGTGAAGCAGGCCCGGAACCCGCGGCTTCCCGGGAAACAGAAAAAATGGTGGCACTGGAGCCGCATCCGCAAATCCCGTTCCACCCGAACCCCTTCATGAACCATTCCCTTTCCCGGCCGGCAAAATCCGCCCCTCCCGCCAAGGCCCTGCTCTTCCTGTGCCTGCTCCTGCCGGGTTGGCTAGGGGCCCAAGCAAAGGAAACCCCCAATTTCAGCCTCCTGTTTCAAGGCGGAATCGGGGATTGCTCGGGGTTTTTGGGCAGCGGCAACCCCGCCCCCGAAGGCGGTTTATGGCTGGGCATCGGCTTGTCCAACCGCGTTGACGGCCTCTGGGGCATCGATTATTACACCCTGCCCGACCGGCTCGTGAATGTCTCCCTGACTCCCAGCGCGTCCAACTCCTACGCCACCTCCATGACCGTGGAACCCACCGACGACGTGGCATTGACCGTGAATACCCGCTGGTATTGGGCGGACAAGTACGACCAAGTCCATCAGCGGTTCAACGCCGTTCCTTACCTGGTGGCGGGGTTGGGCATGGACCTGGTGGTGGATGAATATCCCCGGGCGCCCAACACCAATTTCTATTCCGCGTCCTTTGACGCGTTATTCTCGATGAATCTCGGGGGCGGGGTCGATCTTCCCCTGGGGGACGGCAAGCAGTGGCTGTTTTATATGGAAGGACTGGACCATTTGATCGCCTGGCAGGGACTAACCCAAATTTATACTGTCCGGGCGGGGATCAAGGTCATGCTCGACACCGCCCACGTGGACCCCTTGCGGGGCGTTTTTTAAGGACGGCCGGTTTTCCCCGGCCGCGAACCGGGCCCCACCGACCGGAAGGCCGGCAAAAGGTAATCCTGGAACAGCCGGAAGGCATTCGCCCCCAGTTTCCCGTCCTTGTAATTGCCGCCGGTGACCACGCACACCAGGTCCAGGTCCGGGACCACGAACAAATACTGCCCTCCCACTCCCCAGGCGTAAAACATCC
>JAICXI010000236.1 GCA_025980505.1 bacterium
ACTCCCCAGGCGTAAAACATCCGGACCGGACGGCCCTGGACGGCCATCACCCGTTCCCACCATAAAAAACCGTAATCGGCCTTTCCGCCGATCCGGTTTGCGGAAACTTGGGGGGACGTGGATTCCTCCACCCATTTTTCAGAAACAATTTGCGTCCCGCGCCAATTTCCCTTTTTCAGGTACAAATAACCGACCTTGGCCAAATCCCGCGGCCTCAGGGAAAGGCCGAAGGAAACCGGCGTCAGTCCCGGCCCCGCCGCCGACGGACCGCCGGAAGGGGCTACCATCCAGTCGGCCCTCCGGATACCCAACGGATCGAAAAGGAACTTCCGGGCAAAGGCGGGCAGGCTCATCCCGCTTTGCCGGGAAAGCAGTTCCGAAAAAGGCGTCAGGCAGGCCCCGCAATAGGCGAAATGCACCCCCGGCTTGTGGTCCATCGGTTCCGAAAGGCAGAAGTGGAGCCAGTCCGGCGAGGCGATCATGGCCCAGGAACAGGATTGGGAATCCTTCCAATCGTCGCAGGCGAACCCCGAAGTCATGGTCAAAAGGGACCTAAGGGTGATCCCCTCTTTTTCCGGCTGCCAGCCCTTCTGCGGGCCATCGGAGGGGAAAAAATCATAAAGACGGTCGTCCAAGCGTATCAGGCCCTGGTCCACCGCGATTCCCGCCAGCACGGAGAAAACGGACTTGGTGGCCGATTGGATCGGGTGCTCTTCCGCCGGGCCGTAACCGTAAAAATACTCATCCAGCAGCAATTTTCCACCCGAGACGATCAAAACGCCGTGGATATGGGGAAAGGTCCCTTCCGTCACCTTTTGGAGGCCTTCCCGGATTTTCCCGAAGTCGGCCTTCGAGCGGGCCAAATCCCCCGGGGCCCATCCTTCGGAAAGGTCCGGGGGAGGGCGGTAGGCGTAGCGCCGGAGCCGCCGTCCGTCCGGCCCCAAGCGCGGGACCAGGAAGCCCTTTCCCCTTTTCAGCGTAAGTCGGGAGATCCTTCCGGCCGTCTGAAAGGAACCCCCGGCCTGGGTATAGGTCCCTTCCAAGCGGCCCGTGGATTGCCGGAGGTGCAACTCCAGTTTTTCCCCGGTCGGGAGCTCGAAGCGGAAGGAACCGTCGGGGGCCCCGACACCCCGGAACGGCTGGTCGTAAATGCCGTCGTCGATATTATTAAACCGCCCTTGGATCTTCCCCTGGCGGGGCGCCTCCATCTCCAGGGCCACGCGGAACTTCACAAGCCCTACGTCCAGCAACCCATGCCACTCGCCCTCCAGGCCGCTTCCCCAAGAGGCGGAAGCCCCCCCAAGGAGCAGCCATAAAGCAGCCCACGGCCGGAAGAAGTTCATGCTTTCATTTCACCGCTTCCCCGCCTTAAGTCCAAGCGAAAAATCGCTTTCGAAAACCCTTCCCCGGGCCGAAATTCACTGCCGGCGATTCCCCCGATCCGCCGCCGGGAGGCTCGATGGAAAAATCCGCCGGACGCAGGGCCCTCCGGAACCTCCCGGTTTTTTTAAAATTTTCCCGGAAAAATTCCAGGGACGGCGCAGGATCGTCCCAAAATCAGAGACCGGAGAAAAACAATTCCGGCACCGGAGACACGGGGGCTCGACTTTCGATTCCTGTTTATTTTTTTGATTTCAACCCTGTCGTCGCGCCTCCGTGGCTGGGTTTGTTGCAACTTTTCGATCTTGAAACGGGAACCGGTCCCCTTGAGGCGCCGATTTTTTCCCGGGCCGAATGTGACGGGTATGAAAAAAATCACTTCGCGGTTTCACCTTAAAACGCACTGAAAAAGTCGTCTATTCCCGGACAATTCCCGTCAAGAAATCGTTCTTTTCCCTTGTCCTCCAAAAGTATCGATTTCCGAAAACGATATTCAAAAATTTTTAAAACCGTTTTTTTTTATTTTTCATCAATGAATAATTTTTGTCTTTGTAAATGCGTTTACTAAAACACTTCCGAATTCGCGGGGTGTTTTTGGAGCCTCCCTCCAAAATGAGTGGGCCGCAAGCCGCGGCTATTTCAGCAAGAGGAGGATGTATATGAAAGTTTTGAAGAATTGGGTCCCGGCCTTTGGAGTTATGGCGGCCGCTCTTATCCTTTCATGGATGGCGGGTTGTAACAAGTCCGCCGCTCCATTGACGGCGGCCGCTTTGAGTTCGCCGCCGGCGGCACAGATCCTGCCGGGCAACATCAAGCTGGATCTGGACGTCTGGAATCCGGGTGACGCGCCCAATTTCAGCCGCATCGCCGCGCGCATCACCAACTGGGGTTCAACTCCCATCGCCTTGAACCGCCTGACGGTGAAGGCTTGGTTCAACGGCCTGGGGGCGGGCGTCCCACAAACCTACGTGGGAATTTCCTGGGCGAACAACCAGACCTTGTTCAACCCCAACGGGACCTGGCTGGCCAATGTGGCCCAGACCAGCGTGCAGATCGCCCCGGGCCCGAGCCTGGCCTGCAGTTCCGACCGGCAGGCCAATTGGACCATGACCGCGGGTTTCACGGACAGTTCAACCGTCCAGATCCCGGCCAACGGCGGTTACGTGGAAACCAACAGCCCTCCTTCCTCCCTGGCGGCCTGGCACCTCGACAATTGGGCCAACCTGCCCAAGTCCCAGGACTATAGCCGCATCACGGAAGCGGGCACCAACAGCGCCGCCCGCGCTGACCTGAAGTATTACGCCCTTTACCTGGACGGCCAATTGGTTTGCGAGTGGTCTTCGCCCGCCGCCATGGACCCCAACACGGGCCTGCAGCCCTGCGGCATGTCCGGCTGCGGTGTGGACCCGTCGCCCACCGCCACGCTGGTCGATCCATCGGCCACCCCCACAGTGGGTGTAGATCCGACGCCCACTGACACCCATACGCCGGTTCCCCCGACGGCCACTTCCACTTCGACGGCGACTTCCACCGCGACGGCGACCCGCACCTTTACGGCCACCTCCACCGCGACCAGTACGCCGACGAACACTTTCACGGCAACCTCGACGGCCACTTCGACCGCCACCTCGACGGCCACCGCCACCGCGACAAGCACGGCGACGGCCACCGACACTCCGGCCCCTGTGACGGCCCTGCGTCTGCAGTTCATGACCTTCCAGCCGGTCAGCATCACGAACAACCCGAGCGTGTTGTTCCGTGTCATCAATGACGGCAATACCACGGTGAACATGTCCCAGGTGGAAGTGCGCTATTGGTATGACGACGCCTCGTCCAACGCCTCCACTTCCACGAACGTCGATTGGGCCGGGTTGCTGCCCCCTGGCACGGCCTTGACCAACACGACGTCGGACACCATCATCACCACCTCCCACGGCACGCAGGACCGGTATGCCAGCTATACCTTTGCCCCGGGCACGCCAGCGCTTGCTCCCTCGCAGTGGGTGGAGGTCCAAAGCCGGTTGAACCACAGCGACTGGTCCAACTTTAACCAGACCTTGAATTATTCCTTCGGTGCCGTCACCTCTTATCAGGATTGGACGAAGATGACGGTTTACCTGAACGGAAACCTGGTGTGGGGCGTCGAACCCTAACATCGAACCCTAAAAAGGTTGAATGTTGGAAAAGAAGCGGGGCCTTCCGGGAGGGAGGCCCTTCTTTTTTCCGCCCTCCATCCAGGAGGGTCGAGATGCTTATCCTTGGAATAAAGAACAAAGCTAGGTCACCCCTCACCCCGGCCCATCTCCCGAAAGGCCCTCACAGGGAGCCCCCCCCTGTGTACCCTCAAAACCAAGGCCATGGGGCGAGGGGGATGGGTGCTCCTTCTCCCTCGAGGGGAGAAGGATGGGATGAGGGTGCCGTTCCTAGCCCGCTTTACCTGCGACATAATGCACAGGTCAAGGCTCGGGAGAACGGCCGCTAACCATCCATATCCGAGAAATGACTCAGCCCGTAAACGCAATGACTGACTTCCGCACAAAAAAATGGCGTAAATCTTGTCGAAAAAGCTTCCGTCTAAAAACGTTTCGCGTTTTGCTTTAAAGTTAAATCATCTTCCCAGCAATTAATGATTGACACTTAAAATTTGCCCAATTATAAACGCTGTTGATAGTTCGAAAAACTTCCTTCGACGCTCCTCGCCTTAAGACTATCTCCAGCGGGCTTATTCCAAGGAAAATCAATTTTATTTTGAAA
>JAICXI010000298.1 GCA_025980505.1 bacterium
CAAGGAGCACCAGATTTACCGTATCGACCATTACCTGGGCAAGGAGACGGTCCAGAACCTTTTGGTCATGCGGTTCGCCAATTCCATCTTCGAGCCCATCTGGGATCGCCGCTACGTGGACCACGTCCAGATCACGGCTTCGGAAGACCTGGGCGTGGGGAGCCGGGCGGGTTATTACGAGAGCTCGGGCGTGCTGCGGGACATGTTCCAAAACCACCTCTTCCAGGTCATGTGCCTGATCGCCATGGAACCGCCGGTGGCTTTTGAGGCCAACGCCATCCGGGACGAGAAACTCAAGATTCTGAGGTCCATCCGGCCTTTTGAAGCCCATGCCCTGGCCCATTGGGCGGTCCGGGGCCAATACGGTCCCGGCTACCTGGCGGGCGAGAAGGTGCCGGGTTACCGGCAGGAACCGGGGGTGGCCCCCAAGTCCATCACGCCCACTTACGCGGCCCTCAAAATTTTCCTGGATACCTGGCGCTGGCACGGGGTGCCTTTCCTGCTGCGTTCCGGCAAGCGGCTGCCCAAACGGGGCACGGAAGTGGCCATCCAGTTCAAGGAACCGCCCAACCTTCTTTTCAAGAACAACGTGGGGGAACTGTCCCCCAACGTGCTGGTGGTGCGAATCCAACCTGACGAGGGGATCACGCTGAAGTTCGAGACCAAAGTGCCGGGCATGACCATGGAAGCCCGCACGGTCAGCATGGATTTCCGCTACGGCACGGCTTTCGCCGAAGGAACCTCGGAAGCCTATGAGCGCCTGCTCCTGGATTGCATGCTGGGGGACGCCACCTTGTTCATCCGGGGGGACGAAGCCGAAGCCGCCTGGGGTGCCCTCATGCCGGTGTTTAACCACTGGGAAACCACCGAGCCCGAAGGGGACTTCCCCAATTACGAAGCGGGCAGTTGGGGACCCGCGGCGGCCGAGCATATGCTGGAAAAAGCCTGGCGCCAATGGAGACGACTGTAAAAACAGCTGGTAGCGGTCAGCGGACGGCGGGGGTGAAAAATCTCTCGTCCTTCGGACGGCCAACCGCCGCCCGCCACCGGCTAGTTTGGGAGGGGTTTCATGTCGATCACAGCCCAAGCCATTGAGAAGGACCTGGCCGCCCTCTGGAAGGACGGTTCCGAGGAGAAGGCCAAGAGCCGGGGACTCCAGCGGGTCTATACCACCAACCTGGTGGCTTACGCCTCGGGCCACGAGGAAGGCTACCGCGTGGAACAAATCCTGAACGACCTGGCGGAAAAACACCCGGGCCGTTATATCCTGGCCCGCCCCGCGGCGGACCCGACCGAGCCGCCCCTGCGTTACTACGTCTCCGGTCATTGTTTTTTCGGAAGCGGACGCGAGAAGAAAATCTGCTGCGACCTCATCAAGCTGGTGGCCCAAAAGGAAGTCATCGAGAACCTTTACGGGTTCACCTTTTCCCTCCTTTTGCCGGACCTGCCGCTGGAATTCTGGTGGCCGGGCGATCTTCCTTACAACAACGCCTTTTTCGACTACGTGGCCGAGGAATCCAACCGCGTCTGGGTGGATTCCTCCCAGTTCACCCAACCCATCCAGTCCCTGGCGCGGCTTTCGGCCTTTTGGGAAAACCGCTATCCCCACACGTTGTTATGCGACTTGAATTGGATCCGAATCCAGCGGTGGCGTTCCCTGATCGCCGAACTGTTCGATGGCGAATGGTCCCGGTACCTGAAGGAAATCCGCCAGATCACCATCGAATACGGCGAGGGAACCCAACCCACCCGCAGCTTTTTCCTGGCCTGCTGGCTGGCCTGCCAGTTGGGATGGGAATACCGGGGGCCCCGGCTGGGCCAATTCACCCAGGAACTGCTCTTGGAGGGGCCCCAGGGGAAAATCGAGGTGCTCCTGAAACCTGTGCCGGTTCCCGACATCAAGCGGGACCGTATTTTCGCGGTCGGGCTCTTAACCCAGGGCGAACAGGCGGGATTGTTCACGGTGGTGCGCGACCAGGACCCCCACGTGGTGTTGGCCCGGTCCGAGATCAACCACAAGCTGGCCTTTTCGCGGGCCCTTTCCTTCGAACATCTGCATTCCAACGAGCTTTTGGACGTGGGATTGAAACACCTGGAACCCGACCCGGTCTGGAAAAAGACCCTGGCTTTCGCCGGGACTATCTTGGAAAAACCCGATTTGACCCTTCCCGGACCCGCCTAACCCACGCCTGGAACCCCGAGGGCGTCGGCCGGGTTGGAATTTAAGGGATCCGGGCCTAGAATGAAAAGCCAAAGCGGGATCCTCCGCTTTTTTTCGCAGCCCTTTGGAGCCAAGGGCCGGAAAATGATTCCGCTCCCCCTGATGGTCGGATGAGGAATGTCATGCCCCAATCGAAGAAAAAGCAGGTCCGCACCCCACCTCCCCAAGCGAAGAAAATTTCCAAACCCCGGAAGAAGCCCGCCCGGGAGGTGTTGAAGCCCAAAACCGCCTCCAAGGGTTCCAAGTCCAGGCCCCCGGCCTTCCAACCGGAGGTTCGGATTTATTCCTCGCCTGAAATACTGTTCCAGGAAGCCGCCCACCGGCTGATGCAAATCGCCCGGGAATCGGTGAATGAACGGGGCCGGTTCGTGGCGGCCCTCTCGGGGGGTTCCACGCCCAAGGGTTTGTTCCAACAACTCACCGAGGAGCCTTACCTTTCCTTGGTCCCCTGGGCCAAGACCTTTCTTTTCTGGGTGGATGAACGGCATGTGCCGTTGGACCACGAGACCAGTAATTACCGCATGATCCAGGATTACCTCCTGTCGAAAGTCCCCCTTCCGAAGGAAAACCTCTTCCCCGCCACCAACGGTTCCATTCCCGTGGACAAGGCGGCTTCCCTTTACGAGTCCAAGTTGCGGAAGTTTTTCGGGGCCGACTCCATGCCCCGGTTTGATTTTGCCCTCATGGGCATGGGGGAGGACGGCCATACGGCCAGTCTTTTCCCGGGAATGCCCCAGGTGAACGAAAGGGACAAGTGGGTGGTGGGCTATTTCGTGGACAAGGCCCGGAAGGAACGGGTGTCCCTGACCTTTCCGGTTTTGAACGCATCGCGTTTCTTAATGGTGCTGGTGGAAGGGGAGAAGAAAGCCGGGCGGATGAAAGAGGTGCTGGAAGGCCCCGCCGAGCCGCCCCGTTATCCCATCCAGTACCTGAGGCCTGTGGACGGGCACCTGCTGTTCGCCCTGGACTCGGCCGCGGCTTCCCGGCTCAAGGCCGCCGCGGGAAAAAATCCCTGATCCTTTTCCGGTTGATTTTACGGGAGGGCGAGAAAGCCGGTCTTACCGTCCGGCGGGCTTTCTCCACACCGCCAGCGGGTAAACGGCCAAGGCGGCTCGGGGTGACAGTGCGAAAAAGAAAGGGACATGACGGAAGATTAGTCATGTCCCTTTCTTTTTCGCAATCTTGGAAGGCTAAAGGTTATTCGAAACCGTAAAACGAATAGGGCAGCGCTTTCGAATCCTGGACCGTGCTGTTGACGTACACGTTCCCGAAATTGCTGTCATACAACCACCCGGTTCCGGCACCGGTCGGCACCG
>JAICXI010000132.1 GCA_025980505.1 bacterium
AGGCGGCGGTAAAAATCGATGGCTTTTTCGTTCACCTTGCCCCGCTCGGGCATCACGCGCGGCCAGGAAAGGGAGAACCGGTAGGCCTTGAGCCCCATTTGCTTCATGAGCGCCACATCGTCCTTGTAGCGGTGGTAATGGTCGCAGGCTATGTCCGCGTCGCGTCCGTCGGCGATCTTGCCGGGGGTCTTGGTCCACCGGTACCAGTTGCTGGAAACCGCGCCGTCGGCCAGGGGGCTGCCCTCGATTTGGAAGGAACTGGTGGCCGCGCCCCACAGGAAGTCCTTGGGGAATTGGATGAAGTTGGGGTTCATTGTTTTTCGCCTTTCGTAAAATGAGGCGATAGTGTAAAGTTTTTCCAGAAGCCGTTCTATCATTTTCCTTCTTCCCCGCCCAACCGACGCCCCTTTTGGCGAATTACAGCAAGGACAGGTCCCGGCCTCCATGAAGCAATCCCGGAAACAAAAAAGCCCTTTCACCGCCCTGCCCATCGTTAAAATCGGGAACCCCCTGCTCCGCCAAAAAGCCGGGTCCATCCCCCCAAGCCGGGCCGGGAACAAGGCCTTCCTGCTTCCCCTCCTCCGGCAAATGACGGCCACCCTGCGGGCGGCTCGGGGCGTGGGGCTGGCCGCCAACCAGGTGGGCCGCAAGGAAAACCTGCTGGTGATGGAATGCCGGGGCAACGCGCGCTATCCCCGCGTGCATTCCTTCCCCTTGCAAGCCTATTTGAACGTCCGGATCCTCCATTACTCCAAGGCCGTGGAAAAGGGATGGGAAGGCTGCCTCAGCATCCCCGGGTTCCGGGGCCTGGTACCCCGCTCCCGGCAGGTGACCTTTGAGGCCCTGACACCCGGCGGCCTCAAGGTTCGAAGGACCCTGCGGGGCTTCGAGGCGCGGGTGATCCAGCATGAAGTGGACCATTTGAACGGCCGCTTTTATATCGACCGCATCAAGGGCTGGAAAACCTGGATGCACCTGGAGGAATTCAACAAGCGGTTGAAGGTGAAGGTCCGCGATACGAAATAGGACCCGGCCGGGGTCAGTTGGCTTTAGGCGGGTGACGGCGAAGGTCCACCGGTCCAGATGAAGATGGGGGGCATTTAAATGGTTGTCTATCTTCTCCGGCATGGCAAAGCCGGCCGGTCCGACCCGGACAAACCCCTCGCCCTGACTTCCCAGGGAAAGGCGGAAGTAACGGCCTTGGCGGAACATTTCAAGCGGAACCGCTTCAAGGTGGATACCCTCTGGCACAGTCCGAAAACCCGGGCGGTGCAAACCACCCAAATCCTTCTAAAAGTATTGGAAGACGAATCCATTGCGGTGGAGGAAAAGGCCGGTCTCATTCCCGACGGGGATGCGCAGGATATTTACCGTGAAATCAGCGGCCAGCGGGAAAAAAACCTATTGGTGGTGACCCATCTTCCTTTAATCGAGGAATTGGCCGCTCTCTTTTCAGCCGATTCCCCGCAAAACCTTCCCTTTTCTTTCCCCACCGCCGGAGTAGCGGCCTTTGAACGAAAAAACGGAATTTGGAAACGGCTTTGGGCGTTGGACCCGGACAAACTGCGCTGATAAGGAATTGGCTGAAGTTTTTCTTGTTCGGCAAGGAAGGTTCAACCTTTTCCAAAGAAGGAAGCGCTTTTTAAACCAGGGCATCCTTTTAGTTTCACTTTTCATTTTAACCTTCCACCTTTTAAACCTTGCCCGGAATTCCATTTTCCTTTTTGTTTCCTTGATTTATAGCTGGATAAAGGCACAAGGGGCCATGTTATAATGCTTTTCCTAGTTTCAAGTTTTCCATTATTTTCCGCCCGGGGGTTGAGTTCATGTCCACTGCCACTCAAGTCGTCAGCGGTACTCATTTTGAAGCCTTGATGGAAGGAGTGGACGCCGAGACCCGAAAGCAAGTGGAAGACATCCTGGTTTTCTACGCCAATGATGCCGACACTTCCGCCACCGCCGAAAAAACCCGTGCCGATAAATTGCGCAACGCCTACAACTCCCTCGTGGATTACCTGGTCAACAACCGCATGAACGAATTGAACAACCAGCAAACCACCTTCCTTTGTTCCGGGGCCCTGGGGGACGTTGTCACCGTGCAAATCAACAACGCGCCCAAGACCGTTCAAATGTTGCCTTCTGATTTTTATTCCGAATTACTAAAAACATTTTCAGCTCCCAGCCCCGAAAGCCGCAGCCTGCCGGTTTATTCCGTGATGGAAAAATTCATCCTCATCGCCAAAAGCGAATTGATGGCCCTCACCATGGGCGACGAACGCAAGAAGGCGCTGAGAAACTCGCCGCAGGACCAGAAGCGCCTGCGGGACGAACTCAAACGCAAGATCGACCAAACCAAGGCCGAGATCGGCTTGGCGGCCGGCCAAATCGACATTTACTTCCCCAAAGTCCTGAACACCATGAGTGAAACGGCCTTGAAGAACGCCAAAATCAGCCTGGAAATGCTCAAGAAGGTGGCCTCGGCCTGGAGCAAGGGCGACATGGCCAATCCCCAGGAAAAGGCCGTGCAAAAGGCCTTCGAGAGCAAGGTGGGAGACGCGGGTGCCGGCATGGCCAAGTGGGTGGATGAGATCATCGCCAACCTCGCCAAGATGGCCGAGAACGCCCGCATGATCGACGAAAGGTACCAGAACTTGAGCCGCCTGAACGTCGAGATGAGCAAGGTGGGCGAGGGCTCGGGCGCCTCTTCCGCCGTTTCCAGCGGCGGTCCCCTCTTTAATACCGCCAGCGTCTCCAGCCTGAAGACCGACATCGACACCACCAACAGCGTGAGCGTTCGCGCGGCCGATTCCTCGCCCATGAAGGTGGCTTACAGCGCCTCCCGGGTCCTGGTGGCCAAGCAATTCACCGAGGGGGAAAACTTCCAGACCCGCTTTTGTTCCCCGGACAACGTCATCGCCTCGATGGACAAGATCCTGAAGATGCACACCAACCTCTTCCCCAAGGACGCCGAGGGCAAGTTCATCATTCCCTACATCCTCATCGAGCCCCTGCGCAACTTCGTGGACTTCTTCAACGACCGGTTCATCATGGGCCTGGTTTCGGGGGAGGCCGAACGCAAGGGACCCTTCGCCACCTTTTCGCCCGTGGACGTGCAGGTCCTCCGGATGTTCGCCTTGTACCTGACCAAGGACCCCATTTACGATTACCGGGGCGACATCAAAGTGGGGACCTTCATGGGGGATTACGTGGGTAAGATCGAGAAGGAAACCAAGGTCAAGTGGACGGGCCAGGACAAGAAATTCACCCTGGCGGCCACCCAGAGCATGCAGGACACGGCCACCCGCGGCGACGCGGTCAACGACTACATCGACTTCATGAGCGCCATGACCAACGGCACCGCGCCCAACCCCAAGCTTTCCAAGCGCAAGATCAACATTCTCCTCAAGTACGTGCGCTTCGACAAGATCGAGAAGAACGTGGCCGGCCTCTTGAGGCTGGTGGCCCAGCAGGAGCCGCAGGAAGCCAAGGAGACCTTGATGCACTTCACCAAGGACAACGTGGACGCGGCCAAGGACCTGATCAGGGCCGCCATGGCCAGCGATCCCATCACGGCCAAGAGCTTCAGCAACAACCCCGACTTCGCCATCATGCGCGTGTTCGGCGCCGAGCCCCGGAGAGCCGGCTGAGCCGAAGTCTCCGCTGTTTCCGCCTTTTTCCAGCCCCCAAAACGTCTTTCGGTTTGGGGGCTTTTCATTTAAACTCGTGAAAATTCGACCCCAAAGGTTCCCATGAAAACCCTCGCCGCCCTTTCCGCCGTTGGAAAAGACCAGCCCGGCATCGTGGCCGCGCTCTCCAAAGTGTTGTTCGAAAAAGGCTGCAACCTGGAGGACTCCAGCATGACCCGCCTGAAGGGCGACTTCGCGGTCCTGCTGCTCATTTCCCTGCCTCCAGGCCTGGGCCTGGAGGGCCTCCAGAAGGAACTCCAAACCATCGCGGGCCAATGGGGCCTCACCTTTTCCATCCGCGCCCTTTCCCCGGAAGAAGCTTCCAGCGCGGGCCCGGCTTCCCTGCCCCATACCCTGGTGGTTTACGGCGTGGACCATCCCGGCATCGTATACCGCGTGGCGCAGGAGGCGGCGGACCTGAAGATCAACATCACCGACTTGCGGACCCACGTGACCCAGGGGTCCCAAGCCCCCCTTTATTCCCTCGTGGTGGAAATCGAGATTCCAGGCGAGGCCGCCCTGCAGGCCCTTCAAAAGCGGCTGGAACGGCTCCGGGGCGAATTGAAGGTCGAAATAACGCTGAACCCGGCGGAAGCGGACGAACTTTAGCCATGTCCGTCCTTCCCGTCCTCTCCTATCCCCACCCCTTGTTGAAGGAAAAAATGCCCGAAACGGACCCCGCGGACCCGCGCCTCTCGGCCGTCCTGGAGGACCTTCGGGACACCATGGCCCGCCATCCCGGCTGCGTGGGCCTGGCCGCCCCCCAAGTCAGCCACCGCTTCCGCTGCCTCGTGGTGGACGTCTCCCGCTCTCCCCGGGCCGGTGAGAACCACGGGCTCCTGGCCCTGGTCAATCCCCGGATCCTGGAGGCCAGCCAATGGAAGGTGGGGCGGGAAGGTTGCCTGAGTTTTCCCGACCTCCTGGCCAACGTCAAGCGGGCCCAGAAATTGCGGGTGGGGGCTTGGGACGCAACGGGACGCCCCCTGGACCTGGCCTGCACGGGCTTTGAGGCCGTGGCCCTCCAGCATGAAATCGACCATTTGGACGGAGTCCTTTTCCTGGACCGCATCCGTTCGTCCAAAGACCTGTTTGAAAGAAAAAGGAGTTCCTAGTCCGAAGTTTTAAGTTTAAAGTCCGGGGAAACGCCGGGTAGGCCGCCCCAGGCAGCCATGGCAGCTTACAATCTCTGGTAGAACCCGTCATTTCACCACGGAGGCACGGGGGCGCTGCTAAGAGGCGGCAAATTCAAAGTTTTTTTGTTTAACCGTGCTTCCGTGGTTCTGCGGTTAAGATGGGTTTCTGTTCTGAGGCTTAAAGCATCCTGAAAAGCCGCATTCATCGTTCAAAAATTCCAACTCAAGGAGTCCCATGCCTTCGGACACGAATTTAGTATGGATGGACCTGGAGATGTCGGGGTTGGACCCCAAGACCTGCGTCATCCTGGAAATCGCCACCCTGATCACCGACAAGGACCTGAACCTGGTGGCCCAGGGGCCCGCCCTGGTGGTCTACCAACCCCAGTCGGTGCTGGACGCCATGGACGATTGGAACAAGAAACACCACGGCGATTCCGGCCTGGCCCAGGCCGTCCAAAACTCAGCGGTGACCCTGGCGGAAGCCGAGCAGCGCACCTTGGATTTCATCGCCCAATACTGCAAGCCCAAATCCAGTCCGCTTTGCGGCAACACCATTTACCAGGACCGGCGCTTCCTGATCGAATACATGCCCAAGTTGGAAGGGTTTTTGCACTACCGCCTGGTGGATGTCAGCACCATCAAGGAGCTGGTCAAACGCTGGTACGGCCCCGAATTCCAGGCGCCGCAAAAAAAACAAAGGCACAAGGCCTTGGACGACATCCTGGAAACCGTCGAGGAATTGAAATTCTACCGGAAAACGGTATTTAAAGAGGGTTGAACCGCGGAGAACAGGGGGCATCCGGTTCCCCCCGTCCTAAAGCACCTTGGCGAAAAGCCGCTTAACCGAAGTTCTCAGGGTCTTCGCGCCTTCGCGGCGGCTTGGGTCCGGGTTCTCTTTCCGAAGTAGCTTTGGTGCCAGGCCCAGGCCGTTTTGAGGATGTTTTCCAGGCCCGAGTGACGGGGTTCCCATTTCAAGACATCCTTGGCTTTTTGGGCCTGGGCCACCAATTCGGGCGGATCGCCGGCCCGGCGGGGCCCCAG
>JAICXI010000002.1 GCA_025980505.1 bacterium
GGTCGAACGGGGGTTCAAGCGCTCCTGGATGAGGGAAAGCACGCGGAAAGTCTCGATGGTTTCGGCGGTCTCCGGGCTGAAGGCATGCGGGGAGGGGATCAGGGGTTTTTCCTCCCGGAGCAGGCTCTCCAGCAACTCCAGCCGGTTGCCTTCCTCCAGGGCCTGGTAATCCCCGCAAAGGCCCGCGGCCTTCAGGATTTCGGCCAAGGCCTGGGTATGGCGGCTGGAATGCTGCCGGATATCCAACGTGGCCAGCCGGAAGCCGAAGACCTGGGCGTTGCGCTTCACCTCGCCCAAATAGCCGTCGGCCAGGATGGCGCCCTTGTTGGCCCGGAGGCTTTCCTCCATCAGGTCCAGGTCCTGGAGGAATTCGAGGGCGCTGGCATACCAGGTGCCCGGCGGCGGGGAGGGGAGTTCCTTTTCCCCGTCCAGCCGGAACGCCTCGGTGTGGGACAGGGTCCTCAAAAGCTTGGCGTGGATATAATTGCATTTCTTCCGGTACTGCTCGTGGTGGATATGGTGGGAGATCCTTTCCGCCATGTCGGGGAAAAGGGACTCGTCCCGGGCGATGGAGGCGGCCAGGGCGGGCGTAACCGGGACCTGCCGGTCGGAGGCGCTCAAGCGGCCGCTCAGTTCCTCCACCGCGGAAATGTGGTGCCGAAGGGCGGTGGCCCGCAAGAGCCGGACGGTTTCAACGGTCACGGCGGGGGTGACGAAGGGGTTGCCGTCCCGATCGCCGCCCACCCAGGAACCGAACTTGAGCAGCGGTGGAACCACCCAGGAGGTCTTGGGAAATTCCTTTTTCAGGGATCTTTCCAGCTCCCGGTAAAGGAGGGGCACGACCTCCAGCAGGGATTCCTCGAAATAATAAAGGTTGCCCTTCACCTCGTCCAACACCGTCAGTTTCAACCGCCGTACCTCGTCCGACTGCCAGAGGGAAACGATTTCTTCCAATACGAACTTCAGGAGGTCGTCGCGCTCGTCCACCGGCAGGTTTTCCTCGGTCAGGCGGACGGCGGCCGAATAGATGCGGTGCAGTTTGGTCAGGGTGGTACGGCGCTTGGATTCGGTGGGATGGGCCGTAAAGACCATGAGGACCTGGGCCTGGTCCATCAGGGTTTGGATCTTGCGCGGCAACACGCCCTGGTCCCTCAAGGCGGCCACGGCCTCGGGGATGGAACCGGGCCGGGGCGAGCCGTCCTCGGGCGGATGCCGCAGGGACCGGACCTGATCGATCTTTTCGGCCAGGTTGATGAGCCCGAAAAAGTGCGTGAAGGCCTTGGTCAGCAGGTTCAACTGGTCGGTGGACAGTCGGGCCACGATTTGGGCGAGTTCCTCGCCGATCCGGGGGTCCGAAGTGGAGCGGAAGTTCTTGGCCAGGTGGCGGATTTTTTCCACCAGGGCCAGGGCCTCCTCGCCCTCCTGGTAGGAAATGACCCGTCCCAGGATGGTGGCCAGGGTATTGACCAGTCCGGGGAGGGAATAGGGTTCACTTGGATTCGGCATGGATTGACCTGGGCCTGAGGTTGAAGCCGGCTGTTCGAAGTGGAAGGTGTTTCCGTTCGGCGGGGCCGAATGAAAGTTCACCCGAACTTCAAACGACGAACTTGCTCTGCGACTTTAGGACAGCTTTTCGTTGAGGACCTTTGCCGCCTGCTCTTCCCGGAATTGCTTGAGCTTTTTCCGCAGTTCGGGGTCCTTGTTGGCCAGGATGGCCACGGCCAGGAGGGCGGCGTTCACCGCGCCCGCCTTGCCCACGGCCAGGGTGCCCACGGGGATGCCGCCGGGCATCTGGACGGTGGAAAGGAGGGAATCCAGGCCCATGAGTTTGCTTTCCATGGGCACTCCCAGCACGGGCAGCACCGTGTGGGCCGCGCAAACGCCGGCCAGGTGGGCTGCGCCGCCCGCCGCGGCGATGACAACCTCCACGTCCCGGCCTTCGGCGCCGGAAACATACTCGGCCGTTTCCTTGGGCGTGCGGTGGGCCGACAATACCCGGCATTCGTGGCTTACGCCGAACTGGTTCAGCGTGTCGGAGGCGTTTTTCATCACTTCCCAGTCGGACTTGCTGCCCATGAGGATGTTGACCCGAGGTTTCGCTTGTGCCATAAGTTCCCCTTGTTTAAAGTCACTGGGCCAAAGAATAGCAGATTTGAAAGAAAAATTAACCCTCCTGCGCGCAGGAAGTGTCTCGGTTAAATGAGAAGTCGGCTTCACCCTCTCCCCTCAAGGGATTGGGGGGGGAATAACAGCCAAAACCCCCGCCCCTTGGGGGAGAGGCAAGGGTTGAGGGGTGGGTTCGGGTTTCGAGGTTTCAAACCGGGACATGACCAACCGAAAAGCTCCAAGGATGGCCGGCCCCGGCGGCGGAGGAATAAGACCCAAGGTTGATCTTCGGGAACCGTCCTCGTTGGGGGCCGCTTCGCGCCCTTCATGGTAAATGCTTTTAATTCCCGGTGATTCCGGTAAAATGGTGCCATGACACCCGAAATGTTCAAACTCATCTACGCCGCCATCACCCAGGGCCTTATCATCGGTTTTTGCACCTCGGCCCTGATCGGGCCCGTGAATTTCCTGGCCATCCGGCGGGGCATCATGGGCGGGTTCCAACAGACCTTCGAGGTGGGGGCGGGCGCGGCCCTGGTGGACGCCAGCTTCGCCTATATCGTCTTCGCGGGGCTTTCCAAGAACGGCATCGTGGGGGTGGGGAAAATCATCATTTGGGGCATCAGCGTGGTCTTCCTGCTTTACCTGGCCTATTCCATGCTCACCGAGATCCGCGACAACCCGGAAATGATGAACAATCCCAAGGTCCGCAAGCAGATCCAATGGATCGACCATTCCTTCGTCATGGGGTTCCTCCTGGCCGCCACCAACCCCTTTACGCTCATTTATTGGGTCGGCATGGTGGGCACCCTGCAGCTTTCGGGGAACATGGATTTGACCGGGGGCGCCGCCACGTCCTTCTTTTCAGCCGTGCTGGTCAGCGAGCTGATATGGTTTTCCTGCCTGGGGATGGGGGTGCATTACAGCCGCAACCTGTTCAACCGGCGGGCCCTGCGGGTGATCACCTGGACTTGCGGGTTGCTGCTGCTTTTTTACTACCTTTTCATGGCCGCCAAGGTGGTGTTGAACCTGATCCGCACCGGCGGAGCGCCTTTTATTCCCCAATAAACCGACGAAGGCCCACCCGGTTTCCAGGCCGGGGTTTTAGTCCTGTTCCCGTTCCACGTCCAGTTCCTCCACTTCACCTTCCCGCACCCGCACCCTCAAGACGATGGGACGGCAGCAATTCTCACAGTCCGTGGTCCACTCTTGCAGGCCGGAAACGGGATCCAGGGGCGAGAAATTGGGGTGACCGCAGTAGGGGCAGCCGAACTCAACGTTAGGGGAACTCATGGCAGGGATCCTCGAAGCCGCCTTCCCATGGACCGGCGGCGGTCATTTCACGCCGTGGCGCTGGAACTGGGATTCGTCGATCTTCAACTCCGGATGTTCTTGCGCCAATTGATGCAGGCTGTTGCGGGCCCTGGTAAAGCTGGGGACGAGCGCCAGGGACGCTTCCCAGAAGCTTTTGGCCGCCCCGAAGTCGCCCTTGTCGTAGGCCTCCACGCCTTGATGGTAATTCTTGTTGGCTTCCTGGACCTTGGGCCCGCCCTCCCCCCGGTCCGCCGGGCTATCGTCGAAGAGGGTTGAGGGGCCCGTGAGCAGGTTTTCAGACGCGGCCTCCAGGGGATCCTGGCCGTCGAAGAAACGGTTGAAATTCACCGCGTCCAGTTCATCGACCGGTTCGGGCTCCGCCTTGACCATCTTTCCCTCAATCCAGGTGTTTTCCGTGTCTTCCGTCTTGAACTTCTCCTCGTTGTCCTTGTCGATGACGGTCAGCTTGCCGCTCAGGTACTGGGCCTGGAGGGACTCCTTGGCCGGGTCGTAATGCAAAATGGCGCGGGTGTCGTTGATGGCGGCCACCACGGAACCGGTGTTGACCTCGAAGAAGCTTTGCCGGGAATTGCAGCCGCCGGTCCTGAACAAAAGCGTTCCTTTTTGCAGGACCAGCCGGATCTGGCGGTCCGGGCCCTCGATGTAGTACTCGTCGATATTGACCACCGTGTCGCCCTCCAGGCCGAACCGGTCCCCCCGGTGGGTTCTCAGGATGACCCAGCTCTTGTCGTAGCAGGTGAGGACGTCCCCTTTTTGAACGGTGCTGCCGGTCTGAAGGGCGTAAGGCGTGGAACCGTTCACCGGCTGGACCATGATGGTGCCGCTCAATCCGTCGACCGCGGCTTCGTTGAAGGCCTCGGCCGCCAGGGTCGCGGGGAAAAGAAGGGATAAAAGGGCCAAGCCGAGGATCGCTGGAAGGCGCATAGGGACTCCTTGGAGGAATGGGAAAAACATTTAAGGGTTCTCCATGAAATAAGTCATATGCAGGAGGAAAAACCGAACTTATCCTATCTTTTTTTCACGGCTTGGGCAATGCGGAAAGCGGCGGAACGGGCGGCCATTTTACGGTTTTTGGATTAGAATCGCGTCAGCCGTTTCTCAAACCCGCCGGCAGGCGGGCCGGGGGCGGTGCCGCGGCCCTGCGCGGTAAAACCCGATCTCCTTGGAAGGAACCCTTTTGGAAAACAAGCCCGTTGCGCTCATCACCGGTTGTTCCACCGGCATCGGTTTTGAAACCGCCCTGCTCCTTGCCCGGCGGGGCTGGCGGGTTTTTGCGACCCTGCGGGATGTGAAAAAATCGGGGCCGTTGCGGAAAGCGTCGGCGGGGATGCCTCTTGAGATCCTTCCGCTGGACGTGGATCGGACGGCCTCGGTGCGCCGGGCCGTGGCCGGTGTGGTACGGAAGGCGGGGCGCATCGACGCGCTGGTCAACAACGCCGGTTGGGGGGCCTTCGGCGCGCTGGAGGAATTCAGCGACGCGGAGATCAGGGCCCAATACGAGACCAACGTCTTCGGCCTCCTGCGGGTCACCCGGGAGGTCCTGCCCATCCTGCGGAGGCAAAAGGCGGGGAAGGTCGTCCACATCGGGTCCCTGGCCGGCCAAATGACCTTCGCCGGGATCGGCCTTTATTGCTCCACCAAGTATGCGGTGGAAGCCATCACCGAAAGCCTAAGGCTGGAAGCCCGGCCCTTCAACATCCAGGTGGCGGTGGTGGAACCGGGTTCCATCAAGACGCCTTTCAAGGTCAACCGGCGGAAGGCCGTGGCCTTCGTGGAAGGCCGGTCCGCCTACCAAAAAACGCTCCAGGCCATCCTGGCTTTCGGCGACAACCCTTCGGCCCTGGCGCCCGGGCCGGTCCGGGTGGCCCAAACCGTGGCCCGGGCCCTGGAAAGCCGCCGCATGGCCGCCCGCTACCGGGTGGGGTTGGACGCGGTCCTGTTCCCCCTGGTCCGGTGGTTCATGCCGGACTTCCTCTATGATTTCGCCCTGCGCCGCATGTACGCGCGGTTCCGGAAGGCATGACGACAGCGGTCGGCTGTCAGCCGGCAGCCGCCACTTTGACGACTTAGCTGAGGGCTGACGGCCGACCGCGGATAGCTTCCTTCGGAGGTTTTATGGAATCAAACCAAGTCGTCCTCATTACCGGCGCCAACTCCGGGTTCGGGCTGGCCTGCGCCAAAGCCCTGGCCGAGAGGGGCTTCCGCGTGTACGGCACCTACCGGAATCCCCGCAAGGCCGGCCCCTTGCGGGACCTCGCCGCCGGTCTCCCCGTTTTTCCGGTCCTCATGGACGTGAACCGGACGGCTTCGGTGGAAAAGGGGGTGGGACGGGTGCTGAAGCGGGAGGGGAAAATCGACGTCCTCCTCAACAACGCCGGGTTCGTCGTGGCCGGTTTCTGGGAAGACCTGTCGGAGGAGGACACCCTGGCCCAGTTTGAAACCAATGTCTTCGGGGTCCTGCGCCTGGCGAGGGCCGTGCTTCCTTCCATGCGCAAACGGGGTTCGGGAAAGATCATCAATATCGGGAGCATCGCCGCCTTCGCCGCCACGCCCGTCCTGGGGGCTTATTCGGCCACCAAGTCGGCGGTGAACTCCATCACCGAGGCCCTTCGCATGGAAACCCGGGAGTGGGGCGTCGACGTGACGGAAATCAACCCCGGTGAAATCCAAACCAACGTGGTTGAAAACACGCGGCTGGGCCGGGACGTCCGGTCGAAAAGCTCCCCTTACCGGGCCTTCACCGAAAGCTTCGAGCGGTTCGCCCAGGAACGCTTCCGCCACGCCGCGCCCGTGGGAAAACTGGTCCAAACGGTGCTGAAGGCGGTGGGGGACCACCCCACGAAGCGGCGATACCTGGTGAAATTCGAGGACCGGATCCTTTATTGGATGCGCTGGCTGATGCCCGACGCGGTGTGGGAATGGGCCTTGGGCTTGACGTTCCCCTGGTCTAAAAGAGTTTGAGCCGTGTTTTCTCCTGGTGGCAAGGCTGAAACCCCAGGAGGAGCGGGTTGGGGACAAAAAAAGAGGGCCCTCCATTGGAAGGGCCCTCTTGGGTTCGGCGCTTAAAGAATCGTTTTGTTAATACAACTCTACGTCGTCGATCTCAACATTCCCGGTGCCGGAGAACGAAGTGAACGTTCCCGAACCTCCCGTGTTGGCGATGCACTTGATCATCGTCAAGTTCGTCTTGGTGAAGGCGCCCCATGAGGACATGGGATAATCCAATTGGACCCACGCGCCGGCGGTGAGATTCTGCCAGCTCGACTCCGGGTAATTGGCCCCGTCGCCAACCTGGATCACGCCGCCCGCATAACAATCACTCGGGATGGCGGCCGAATCAAGGTACATTTTCGCCCGGATGCCGGTCAGGGCCGACACATCGATAGGCGTCGCGAAACTAAGGATGGCGCCGGCAAGCTGGTTTTGCGCCGTGAAAGTAACGGGGACGGCCATGCAGTAGGAGCTGCCGTTGGAAACAGTCGGCGCGGTCACGAACGGGACCCCGCTGATAAAGCCCGTGTCGGTTGCTTGCGCCCAGGAATCCGTGGCGTCGGCTGTATTGTGAAGGGCGTTGTTTTCGAAATTCCAGGTGTAATTCGGGTTGGGCGTCAGGGTGTAGGTGGGAGTCGCCGTGGGACCGGCCGGCAGGACGATCGTGATGTCATCCACGTAAAGGCGGCCATGGGCGCCGGCGGGAACGTTGGTCAACTGGATGACCAACTGGTTCACGTTGTCCGGTGTGGACGCGTTCGAGCAAGGGGAAGTTGAGGGACTGAAAACCACGGATGTCCAGGCGTCCGTAGCGGGCGTATTGATCCAAAGGGCGTCCCAACTACAGCCGGTGTTTTGCTCGGCGATTTGCATGTTGGCCCCCGCCAAGGAAGCGTCCATGTAGTACCAGATAGTGACCGAAGCGCCGCTTAAATCCTGGGGCGTGGCATAAGTAAGGTCGATCTGCGCGTTCGCGGCGGATCCGGTGCCGTTGTTGATGGTTACGGAATAAGAACTGCTTCCACCGTGCTTTTGGACCGTGGAAAGACCGGAATCGACGATGATGGCGTTGCCGGCATCCACGTGCCAGCAATCGGGGGAGCTTTCAAAGGTATAGGTGGTTTGGATGCTCGCCGCCGTGCAGACTGTTGCGGTCGGGGTCATCGTAAACGTTTCCGTCGCCGTTTCGGTGGCAGTCGATGTCGTGGTGTAGGTGGGGGAATCGGTGGCTGTGAAAGTGGCCGTGAAGGTCGGCAAAGTGCCCGTCACGGTGGCCGTGGCGGTTGAAGTGGACGTTCGGGTGGGCGAAAAGGTCGGGGTGTCGTTGGAAGGGCTGGCAGGGTTATCCTTCGAAGGGCAGCCGATCGCCCCCATCACCAGGCAGGCCAAAAGGCAAAGGCCCAAAAATTTCTTCTTCATAATGTGCGACTCCTTTGGAAGATTTCCCCAAAACCTGCGGGGATTAAATACGAACCAAGGAATGGTACTCCCCGATAAATTTGGATTTTATGACCAAAAACATACAAAACCTTTTTCGAAAGCCCCGAGCCGTTTCAAGCGTGAAATTTAGGAAAACGGAAAGACAACCCGGAAGGATGGGGAAGGCGGATGGGTTTTGGGGTGAGGGCTCTTGGAGGCGGAGGCATAAAAAAGAAGTCCCCCCGGAGGGAGGGCCTTCTTTAATTTAACCGTTCAAACCGGCGTCGTTTTAATACGGTTCCGCGTTATCGATTTCCACATTGCCGTTGCCCGAGAAGGAAGGGAAGGCCCCCGAACCTCCCGTGTTGGCGATGCATTGGGTCATGGTCAAGTTGGTCTTGGTGAAAGTGCCCCATGCGGAGATGGTGAAATCCAACTGGACCCACCCGCTTTTGGTGAGGTTTTGCCAACTTGATTCCGGGTAATTGGAACCATCGCCTACCTGGATCACCCCGCCCGGATAACCATCGCTTGGAAGGGCCGCCGAATCGATATACATTTGGGCCCGGACCCCGGTCAAAGCCGATGCGTCGAGGGGAGTCGAGAAGGAAATGATGGCCCCCGAAAGCTGGCTTTGCCCCGCGAAGGTGGTGGGGATGACCATGCAATAGGAACTTCCGTTCGAATGGGTGGGCGCCGTCACGAAAGGAACACCGCTGATCAAACCGGAAGAGGGCTGCGCCCACTCGACCGGCGGCGGGACTTCCTGAGAAATCCGGTTTCGGGCCGTCTCCGCTACCCCCCAGCCGCCATCCGCTGGGGGCCGGGCGGGGTAGTTACTTGCACACGAAGATCGTGGCGGACAGGGGCGGCAGGGAATAATCGAATCGGTCCTTGTCCAGGACGCCCTTCTTGACCAGCCGGATTTCCGGCGATTGGGCGTCAAAGGCGTAAGCCTCGTAGGCGCCGTAGGTTTCCTTGCCCTTGAACGAGAATTTACCCTGGACGGAGCTTTGGGGATCCTTGTTCAGGACGATCATCCACAGTGCTCCCGGCGTTTTGCTGTCCGTGGCCGCGTAGATGGAGGTCTTTGCCACGTCCTCGGTAGCCGCCGAAACGCAGGTGTCCCCGAAGGAACCGCCTTTGCCGTCGTAATTGCGGTAAAGCTTGAAGGCGGCCTGGTTATAGGGCTTCAAGTCCCCCCAGTAATTGGCCATGAAGACGCCGTATTTTCCGAAAATCCCCAGGACGTCCGCTTGGGCCAGGCCGCCGGAGACGTGGTTGCCCGCGCCATAGTCGTACTCGCTGAAGGCCAGCCGGGTGCCGGGGTAATCCTTGTCGATCTTTTCCTTGAGCCAGGGAATGAGACGCAGGGGCTTTCCCTGGGTGGAATATTGGGTGATCCAGCTTTTTTCCACGTAGCCGGGGTCCCACAGGCTACGTGGCGCCTGCAGGCGCGCCTCGACGGCATCGGGCGAAGTGTCGCCCTCGGTCACGCGCTTGCCCCCTCCCTGGGCTTCCGGGTACCAATGCAGGTCCAGCACCTGCACCAGCCGGTGGTGGTAGCGGTGTTCCAGGCTCCGCATCTGGGCCAGGTAAAAGTCCAGGTAGGTGCCGAAGGTCTTGTTCAAGTCCGCGCTGTCGGGAGCGTCCTGCAGGTCGAGGAACTCCTTCCAACCGTAACAAACCCCGCCGAAGACCGTGGCCGTGGGGTCCACCCGGTGGATGTTCTCGGCGGCGGCTTCGGTGCGGTTCACCATTTCCCAATAGGAGGTTTTCTGGGGATGGATGCGGGGGTGGGTGGAGGGCCAAAGCGCGGGCTCGTTGTCCAGGTCGTAAAACTTCACGCCGCCCTCCCCGGCCGTCTTGAAGTTCGACACCAGGAAATGCACGAATTCGTCCTCGTAAACCACGCCGTCCTTCAAGTCGGGCGCCAGGGTGAAGGGCTTCTTTTTGTGGTAGGAAACCTTCACCCATCGCTTGCTGGGCGCGGTTTCAGCCTCGGTGACCTCGCCCGCCTTGTCCGCCGCCACGTACCCGGCCAGTGGCACGGTGATGAGCGAATCCATCCCGGCCTTCCGGCTGTCCTCCACGAAATGCTTCACCATGGCGCCGGGTTGGTCGCAATCGGAATAATGGAGGTTTTGGGCGCACATCCAGTCGTCGCTTGTCTGGTGCCAGTCGCTTCCCGCGTTGGAGGCGTTATTTTCCCAGTTGTAGCCCGTCATGCGGTTGCCGCCCAGGCGCCGAACGGTGGCATGGGTGTCACCCGGGTCCTTATCGTTGATGCCGTAAACATAGGGGCTGATGGGCCCGGCCACTTCCTCGGGCATGACGAGGAAGTTCACTTCGGTTGCGAAAGCCGAAGAGGTCAATGCGAGAAAAAACGCAAGTTCACGGATCATGAGGTTCCTCCTAAAGTTTTTGGATGGCCCTGGCCATAAAAGAAAAAAGGGCAGGGGGCATTCCCGCTTTTCCTTCACTTAAAACCCATCCTTGGCCTTCAGTTGCTGCTTCCCGGGCGGCGTTCGCCCAAAATCCGGTAATCCTTCCCCTCGATCGCCCTTGCCACTTTGCCACGGTCCAGGTACAACGACTGGCTTTTCATCATAACGGCCAGGTATCCGGCCTGGAACCAGAGGTTGGCCAAGAGGCAAACCACCCCCAAGACCCTTCCCGCGCGGGAACGCGCGAAGCGGCTCCATACATAAAGAGAATAAACGCAAGCCAGCGGCGACAGGATGTAACCGATATGCGCATCGGGCGGTTTGGACGTGAACCAAAAGCTGGCCCACAGCAGCAGGAAGCCCAGGAAAGTCATGCCCGTAACGCGTCGTCCGTCCGGCCGCCGTCCGTCGCGGAAGAACCCGAAAACCAGCAGCGCGGCCGCTTGCAGCAGGCCCAGCAGCCAAAGAAAAATGCCGGGCAGGAGGATGGCCGGATGGTCGGCTAAAAAAGCCGTCCGCAAATGGGTGTTTTCCCCCAGGAACCGGGGCATCTCAAAGCAGGGCAGCGAAAGGAAGCGGGCCAGGACGGTGAAAAAAGCCCCGAAGTTTTGGGGGTTGAAGCCCATGGCCAGGTGCATACCGCCGGCTTCCTGGAACAAGCCGTACTTTACCCAGGTTGGAGCCAAAAAAACCAGGGGGAAGGCCGAGCCGGCCGCGAAACCCAGGGCTTCCCGGGCCCAGGTCCGCGCCCCCTTGTTCCGCCGCCAAAGCCAGGCCCCCAGCAGGAAAGGCGGCAAAAGAAGCCAGGAGAAATGAAACTGCATGTCCCAAAAAAGGCCGAAGCCCATCAGGCCGAAGGCCCAGGCGGGGGAAAGCCGGTTCAAGGACAGGGTGGGCAGGGCTTCCAGGAATCCGACCATGAAAAGCGAGCTTCCCAGGAGTAAGTAAGAAGGATTGATGATGTTGGTGGACTCGTGCAAGTTCCAGGGCAAAAGAGAAATCCAGGCGAAAAGGAAAAGAAAGGGCATTTCGGGCAGTCGTTGGGACAGGTACCAGGCAAAGAACGCCAGGCCCGAAAGGGAAAGCAGGTTCAAAAGCAGGAAGGGCGCCTCCGGGGCGGGCCAGAACTTGAGGGGAAGGGCGATCAAAAATCCTTCCAGTGCGCCCGGGATTTGGGTGTAAAAACCGGTTTCGGTGACGATAAGGTCCGGCCCGAAATAAGGCCAGGCGCCGGTCGTGTAAGCCTTCAAGCCGATAAGGTAGGTCTGGGTTTCGTCGGGATGGAAAAAGGGCTGGGACAGCCCGAAAAGGGTGCGGAAAGCGAAAAGGAAAAGGAAGAGGAGGATGAATTTAAGCCGATTAGACAAAGGAACCCACTTTTTTACCAGCAAGACCACCTAGCTCACCCAGAAAGATGAAGAAAGCTGAAGGGGCCCGGTTTTTAGGAATTTCCATTCTGTGCCTTCTTGGTGCCCCTGGTGGTAAAAGCCTTATTGTTAGTAAAAACTCCCCGGGCGGCGCTCGCCCATCAGGTGGTAGTTCTTTTCCTGGATGGCTTGGGCCACCCGGGCCCGGTCCTTGTAAATGGAATATTCGGGTTGGACGGCGATGGCATAGCCCAGTTGGAAAAGCACCGCGCATACCACGAAAAACTTGGCGAAGCCGCGCCAGGCCCCGCTTCCCGAGAAACCCATCCAGACTTGGCAGGAATAAGCCATGAGGAAGGGGAAGAGCACGAAGTAAATGTGGGACAGGGGCATCTTGATGGTGAACCAGAAGCTCATTTCCACCATGGCGAAAAGCGCGAGCAGGGACAGGTTGATTTCCCTCCATTGGGGACCCGGCGGCTTGAAGGAAAGGCGGTCCATCCCCAGGCCCAGTAAATAAGTGATCCCCACGATGCCCAGGGACATGCCCAGCAAGGAAAGCCTCCGGGGTCCGCCCCCCAGGACGAGGAACGCGGTCAGGGCCAGGAAGCCGGCCCAGAAATACCTTTGGGAAAGGCCGCGCAATTCCCGGAACCAGGCGGCCACCAGCAGGAAGGGTTGCAGGAGCCCCGCGATCCAAAGGAAGGCTCCCGGCGGGTAAAGGTAGGGATGGCGGCCCAGGAATTGAAAACGATCATGGGTGTCGGTGCCGATGAAACGGGGCATCTCAAAGCTCACCAGGGAAAAAAGGCGCGCCGTGACGGTCCAGAATTCCCGCACGTTGCCCCAGTTGAATGGAACGGTAAAACCCGAGGCCACGTTGTTGCGGGCCAGGCCGTATTGGACGTAAGTGGGGATGGCGAAGGCCAGTGGCGGGAGGCTCCCCAGGACGAAGTAAAAAAGGCAGCGGGGATTCCGGTCCGACCAAAGCTGGGCCCCGAGCGCAAAGGCCGCCAGGGGCAGGAGGTAGACATAGGAAAAATGGAACTGCATGATCCAAAAAAGGGAAAGGCCCATGAGGGCGTTGGCCAGGGGCCGCGCAACCGCGCCCAGGCGGAACAGGGGCGCCGTTTCCATGAAACCGATGAAGAACAACACGCTGGGCAGGAAGGTATAGGAAGGGTTGATGACGCGGGTGGCCTCTTGGATGCTCCAGGGGGCCACCGCCACCCAAAGGCAAATCCAAAGGAAAGGCAGGGAGGGCAGCCGCCGGTTCAGGTACCAGGCCAAGAGCACAACGCCCAGGGACGACATGAGGTTCAGGAAGAGGAAGGGGGCCTCCGGGATGGGCAGGATATAAAAGGGGAGGCCGATCAGGAGCCCCTCCAGGGCGCCCGGGATCTGGCTTTGGAAGGAACTTTCGGCGCCGTTCACGTCCGGGCCGAAATAAGGCCAGGTTCCCGTGGTATAGCATTTCAAGCCGACCAGGTAGGTTTGCAGCTCGTCCAGGTCCATCCACATGGAATGGAACAAGCCGAAAAGGAGCCGGAAAAGGAAGACCAGCGCGAAGAGCAGCAGGAGTTGTTTATTCGAGGGCAAAAGGCATCCTTGGCGGCCGACGGCCAAGCGCCGGGCCGGTATTTTGCGGTTCGCGTTTCAAATCTTACCAGAAGCCCCGCCGGGTGAGAACCCTTCTTGCGAGGCGGAAGTCCCCCCCATCCGTTATAATGGGACCGTCAGTCTTGCCCACCGGTAAACCCGATGACCGGAAAGGACCGTCCGAATGGTTTTTCTGTTCACGTCCATCGACCATCCGGAATTGTTCCGGCAAACGGGCACCCCCGAGGCCGATCATATCCTGGCCTGCCAATTTTTCCTCATCGAAGAGATCCTCGGCCGCCACCATGCCCGCTGGACGCGGCGCACGGAAAAAGGAGTCCTGTCGATTTTTGAACCGGACGATTCCTGGGACCGGTCCAGGGGGAAACCCTCCGGCGCCCCTTCCTCCGTCCCGGGTGTTTCGGAACCACCCGGGGCGCCCGCGGCCGGCGGGCCCGCCGAGGCCGCCCTGGCCCTGCTCAAGGATTTCCAGGAACACCTTTGGGGAAATTTCGGCAAGTCGAAGATCCGCCTGGTGCTGCACGTGGGGGAAGCCGAACCCCAGGGCCAAAACTACGTGGGCCCGGACGTGAGCCACGCCTTGAAGCTCCTGGAAGCGGCGTGGGGCGGACAAGCCCTCCTGACCATCCCGGCCGTGCACTTCATCCCCCTTCCCGCCGGATGCCGCTTGAAGGACCTGGGGAAACATTTCCTGAAGGACCTGAGCGAGCCCCGGAACGTCTTCGCCCTCCAGCACGCGGACCTGGAAGAGGGCCCCCTCCCGCCCTTGAGGTCCCTCGAAAAGTACCGGCAAAATTTTTCCCCCCAGCCGTCGCCCTTCTTCGGGCGGGAGGAGGAGATGGAGGAGGTGGCCGATTTCCTGGCCCGGCCCTCGGAAAGGCTCCTCACCCTCCTGGGGCCGGGGGGGTTCGGCAAAACCCGCCTGGCCCTCCAATCGGCCGCCGAGGCGGTGGGACAATTCCGGGACGGGGCCTACCTGGTGGCGCTGGCGCCGTTGTTGTCCGACCAGTTGATGGTGGGCAGCATCGCCAACGCCATCCAGTTCTTCTTTTTCGGCGCGGAGGACCCCAAGACCCAGCTATTAAACCACCTGAAGGAAAAGGAAATGCTGCTCATCATGGACAACTTCGAGCACATCATCGAGGGGGCCCAACTGGTGAGGGAAATAATGGCGGCCGGGCCCCGGCTGAAAATCCTGGCCACCTCCCGGGAAAAATTGAGGCTGGAAGGCGAAAGGGTCCTGGAGGTCAAGGGCCTGCGTTATCCCTCCGACGGGCAAAACAAGGGGTTCGAGGCCTCCAGCGCGGTCCAGCTTTTCCTGAAAAGCGCCCGGAGGGTAAAGCCCGATTTTTCCCCGGCCCCGGGGGACCGAGACGCCCTCCTGAAAATCTGCCGCCTGTTGGAAGGAATGCCGCTGGGGTTGGAACTGGCCGCCAGTTGGGCCGCCACCCTCCAACTGCACGAGATCGCGGACAAGATCGAGACCAGCCGGGATTTCCTGGCCACTTCCACGCCTTACCTTCCGCCGCGGCACCGTTCCCTGCGCGCGGTTTTCGAGTATTCCTGGATCCTCCTGTCGGAGGACCAGAAGAAGGTTTTGAAGGCCATTTCGGTTTTCAAGGGCGGCTTTTCCGCGGCCGCGGCGGGCCGTATCGCCGGCGCCACCGAAAGCCTGCTGGCCTACCTGGAGAACAAATCGCTGGTCCGCAAGCGTTCGGACGGCCGGTTCGAGATCCACGAACTGTTGAAACTTTACGCCAAGGAAAAGCTTTTCGACGACCCGGCCGATAAGGAAAGGGCGCTGGACGACCATTGCGCCTATTTCGCGGGCCTGCTGCTCTCCCGCCGTGGGGAATTTTGCGGGCCGTCCCAAAGGAAGGTGCTGGAGGAACTGGTCGAGGAAATGGGCAACCTCCGGGAAGGCTGGACCCGGGCCGTGGAAAAGGTCCTGGAGCCGGAATTGGGCGATTACCTGGACGGCCTTTTCTTCATTTGCGAGACCAAGGGATGGTTCCAGGAAGCCAAGGAGGCCTACCAGCGGGCGGCGCAGGCTTTGGAGGAGAAATACCCCGGAGCTTCCCCCAGGCCGGCCGCTTCGACCCTCCTCCTGGCGCGGCTCCTGAGCCGCTGGGCGGAATTCGAAAAAAACCTGGGCGATCCCCGCAAGGCGCGGCAGCTTTATGAGGAAAGCCTGGCTTTGTGCCGGGCGGCTTCGGCCGAACCGTTGGGGGCGGCCGTGGCGGGCCTGGGAATCGTGTGCGAAACCGGGGGCGATTACCACAAGGCCAAGGTTTATTATGGGAAAAGCCTCGCGGCCTTTCGGCGGGCCAAGGACCGCAGCGGCATCACGCTGGCCTTGAACCACTTGGGCCACATCTGCTCCCGGATGGGAGACCTCAAGGGGGCCCAGGTCCACATCCGCCGGAGCCTCGCCTATTCGGAGGAGGACCGGGACCAGCGGGCCATGGCTTATTCCTACAACCTCTTGGGGGACGCCCTGCACGAATTGGGGCACTTCGAGGAATCCCGCATCTTTTACCAGAAGGGCTTGTCCGCCTACCTGGAGAGCGGCGACCGCCGGGGCATGGCCTGGTCCTTCACCAACTTGGGGCGGGCGGCGGAGGTGCTGGGTGATTACGCCGGGGCCAGCCAAATGTATAAGGAGGGCATGGCCATCTCCAGGGACCTGGGGGACCTGAGGGGCCTGGCCTGGTCGGCCAACCTCCTGGGCTTCGTGGATTGGGCCAGGGGGGATTACGACGAAGCCCAACATCTTTTCGACGAGGGACTCTTCCTTTACAAGGAAGTGGGCGACCCCCGGGGACAGGCTTGGACGCTGGACTTGATGGGCAACCTGAAACTGGCGCAAAGGGAGGACCAGGACGCCGAGAATTTCTACCTGCAGTCCTACGCCTTGCTGGGGCGGGACGGCTTGAACGCCCAAAATAAAGCCTGGCACGCTTATCACCTGGGAACGCTGGCGGCTTGCCGCCGGGATTTCAAGGAAGCCCGGAGGCGTTTCAACGAGGGCTCCCGGCATTTCCAGCGCCTGGGGGACACCCTGGGCCGCGCCACCACCTTGATCCAGCTGGGTGAAGTCGCCTGCCAGCAGGGGAACCTTGACGCCGGCCGCCGTTCCTTCAAGGACGCGGCTTCCATCGCCTTGCAGTCCCGGATGATTCCCTTTCTCGTGGACCTGCTGGTGGGCGTGGCCCAACTGCTCAAGGCCGAGGGGGATGAACGCCAGGCCATCGGGTTCCTCTTGGTGGCCCTTTCCCACCCCACCTGCCGGCGGCAAACCAAGGACCGGGTGGTGGCCTTCAGCCTGGAACTCCAGTCCCATTTTCCACCGGAGGAAGTGGAAGGAGCGATCCAATGGGCCAAGGCCGCCCGAATCGAGGATGTGGTTTCCGCCTGGCTGTCCGCCTCCTCCCTCCAACCGTCCCCGGCCACCGGCCGCAAGAAGGGGCGAAAAACGCAACGCCGCGCCTCCCGCCGTCCTGTCCGGGGCCGGAAAATCCCGCCTCCCCAAAAGCGGAAGACCTCCCGGAAGCCCCGGCGGAAGAAATGAAGGCCCCCGCTCTTTTAAGGACTTTTTTCAAACAAGGCTGAAAAAATCGCGCGAACCATTAGCTTTTTCCTTTTAAATCTGAGAAAATCCGCATCCATTGACGGCTCCACCAAGGGGATGGGGCCTGTGTTTGGGTTTTCTTGATCTTGAAAACAACAGGTATGGAATGAAACGGAAAGCCTTCCAGGGAATCCTTTTTTTCGCCGCCTTGGCCTTTTTATCCATGGCGGTGGCGGCCTGGACACCCCGGCCTTCCGGCAAGGGGCCGCTTCGAAACGCCTTCACCTATCCCCGCAAGTGGCAGGAGGCCTTCAACCGGGGCCGCCATACGCCGGACAACCGCCCGGCCGCCGATTACCGCCAAAGGGCCTTGGCCCAAGCCCGGGGCCTGCCGTTGCGGATTTCTGGAGGCATCCAGTCCCTCCTTCGCTCCTTCTCCAGCCCGCCTTCCGGGCCTTCCTGCGATTGGACCGAATTGGGCCCATCCCCGCTGGATGACTCCTCCGACAACCTCACCGCCTACGTTTACGGCAAGGTCTCGGGCCGCGTGACCAGCCTGGCCCTGGACCTGGCCAACGACCCCACCGCCAACACCCTTTACGTGGGCACGGCTTACGGCGGCGTTTGGAAAAGCACGAACGCGCTTTCGGGTTCGCCCATCTTCCTGCCCTTGAGCGACCCCGCCCAGAGCCTGGCCGTGGGGGCGGTGGGGCTGGACAGCAGCGTGAATCCGCCGATCCTTTACGTGGGCACGGGCGAATTGAACATGGACGGCGATTCCTATTACGGCGTGGGCATCCTGAAAACCGCCAATGGGGGAGCCACCTGGGGCCTGGTTTCCACGGCCGACAGCGGCGCCATCTCCTTCCAGGGACTGGCCTTTTCCAAGATCCTGGTGGACCCCTCCAACCCCGCCACCGTGTTGGCCGCGGCCGGGTTCGCCTGCTGCCATCCGGGCCTCACCAACCTGAACCAGGGGATCTATTGGTCGCCGGACCACGGAGGCACCTGGACCCAGGTGACGAGCTCGGGACTGAACGGCCATTCCTGCACGGACCTCATTTACGACGGCAGCGCCACCTTTTACGCCGCGGTGCGGTTCCAGGGGATCTACGCTTCCACCGACGGCGTGAATTGGAGCCCGGTGGCCTCGCCCTTCCCCAGCGGCACGGCGCCCAGCACCTCCAATTTCGCGAGGGCTTCCCTGGCTTCCCGTGGGGTTACGCTTTGGTGCCTGGCCTCCGACGGCAACGACAACCCCGCCAAGCCCGGCTCGGGGGATACGGGCCTTTCCGAATCGGACAACGGAGGGCAAAGCTGGCACGCGGTGAACCTGCCCACGGCTCCCGGCCAGAACAATTTTTTTGACGCGGGAGCCGGGGGACAGGGAACTTACGATTTATATGTGGCGGCGCCGGCGGGTTCCACGGCCCTGATCGCGGCGGGCATCGACGTTTGGAAAGCCGCCAGCCCGAACGGCACCGGTACCTCCTGGGCCAACGTGACCAACGCCTACCTGTCCAACGGGTTCACGGCCTTCAGCCACCCGGACCAGCACGCCATCGCCTTGGACGGGCCCAGCACCTGGTTCATCGGCAACGACGGCGGCGTGTGGGGCACCGTGAACGGCGGCACGGGCTTTTCCAACCTGAACACCGACCTGGGGACGCTTCAGTTTTACAGCGTGAGCCCCGATCCCTCGGCCGCGGGAGGATTCCTCGGCGGCACCCAGGATAACGGCACTTCCACCAACCACGGCCAAAGCGGACTCACCTGGACCCAAGTGGACGGCGGGGACGGGGGATACACCGATTCCAACGCCTCCGTGGCCGGGCAGTTTTTCACGGAGAATTTCGATGTGGGCCTTTTCCGGACGGACAACTACGGCTCCGACTTTTTCAACAACACGGTCATTGATTCCACCTATACCCCCATTTCCAAGGATGCCTCGGCCATCCTGGTGCCTTACCAGGTGATCCCCGGCTCTCCGGCCACGGTGGTGATGGGCACCTCCCGTGTCTGGAAGGGGCCCGGTAATTCCAACGGCGGGTCGGGGTGGGTCACGATCAGCCCGCCCTTGTTGAGCGCCAGCGTCAGCGACCCCAACCAGTACATCCAGGCCCTGGCCTTGGCGCCCGGCAATCCCGGCTATATTTACGCCGCCACCGCCAACCTGGACCCCGTCACGGCCGTTTACCAGGTCTTCAGCAACGGCGGGGGAAGCACCTGGAGCGAGGTCACCTCCAACCTTCCCACCGCCAATCCCATCCTCGCCTTGTCCGTGGACCCCGGCAATCCGGCCGTGGCCTACGTGGGCATCCAGGGCTTCACGGGTACGAACAGCGGCCATTTGTTCCAGACCGTGAACGGCGGGACTACCTGGGTCGACATCACGGGCGACCTGCCGGATGCCCCGGTCAACGGAGTGCTGGTGGACCCCGACTTTTCCACCGATGTGTACGTGGCCACGGACGCCGGGGTCTTTGTCGCGCAATCGGTCAACGGCGCCTCCACCAGTTGGTCCCGGATGGGGGCGTCGCTCCCGGACAGCACCGTGCTGCAGATCAAGATGGCCGAAACCTGCCCCCGGGCGCTGGTGGCGGCCACCCATGGCCGGGGCGCCTGGTCCATCTGTCCCCTGGACGTGGCCTGCCCGCCTTCACCCACGCCCACTTCCACGCCGACGGTCACTGCCACCCCCACCCTCACCCCTACTCCCGGGCCTGCCTTCTCGGCCCAGGCCCAGCCCAACGTCACCGATGGCCAAACGCCGGTGCATTTCGTGGTCAACCTGACGGCCGCCGATAAGATCACCCTCGATGTTTACGACATCGCGGACGAATCGGTTTACGCCGCGTCCGTCCAAGGAAATGGAGGCTTGAATACCATCTCCTGGACGCCCCAAACCCAATCGGGCCAACCCCTGGCCAGCGGCGTTTATCTTTACTACATCATGGGCGGCGACGGTTCGGGCGGCCGCACCAAGGTGGGGAAACTGCTGGTCCTCCACTAAATAATCCGCACGACGATCGGTTGCCCTCCCCTTCCGGCGCGTCTTTCCCGACTTCCACTGGAAATCGATTCAGGCCCGCCTTTCCTCCCCTTGCCTTGATCGACTTTCAATCGATGTGAAACCGGGTTATAAATGGAACCCATGGAACGAAACTTTCCCGGAACTTTTTCCCTGGAACCGGCCCGCGGATTTTGGTTTTTGGCGGCGGCGCTTTTGCTGTTGGTTGCCCCGCATTCGACAAGGGCCGCCGAAAGACAGATTTTAAAGGGCCACATCCCTACGGCGGCTACGGTGAGGGAAGGGCCCTTGCCCGATTCAACGCCCTTACGGCTGGCCATTGGGCTGCCCCTGCGCAACCAGCCGGAGCTGGAAGAACTGCTGCGGGAGCTTTACGATCCCCACAGCCCCCGTTACCGGCGGTTCCTGGCTCCCGAACAATTCACCGCCGAATTCGGACCCACCCAGGCGGATTATCAAAAGGCGGCCGCTTTCGCCGAATCCATGGGGTTGAGGATCGAAGCCACCTATTCCCATCGGTTGGTATTGGACGTGAGCGGGACCGCGGGCAGGATCGGGAAAGCTTTCCACGTCAACCTTCATTATTACCGCCGACCGGACAAGAGCCTTTTTTACGCACCGGACGCCGAACCCTCGGTGGAGCTGGACGTGCCGTTGCTCCACGTGTCCGGGCTGGACAATTATCACCGGCCCTGGCCCAAGATGCGGAAGTCCCAAGGCCGGTGGGCCAAGGGAGGGAGGGGCGCGGGAGGCACCTATCAGGGAATGGATTTCCGGGACATTTATCTTCCGGGCGCGCCGGCCACCCTCAACGGGGCCGGTCAAACCGTGGCCCTGGTCGAATTCGGCGGTTTCTATCCGTCCGACATCACCCAGTACCAGACTTCCGTCAACCCTTCCTTTACCGCGCCGGCGGCCCAGACGGTCCTATGCGACGGCTTCAACGGGACGCCGGGCACCAATTCCAGCGACCTGGGCGACAACGACGAAGTGTCCCTGGACATCGAGATGGTCAATGCCATGGCGCCGGGCGCCCAAGTGCTGGTTTTCGAGGGGCCGGACACGGGGAAGCTTTCCCAAAACCAGTACGATACGGCCGCCGACGATATATTCGCGGCCATCGCGGCCCGGCCCCAATGCCGGGAAATCAGCTGTTCCTGGGGCGGGTTCGGCGACGCCACCGCCGCGGCCGCATTGACCCAGATGGCGGCCCAGGGCCAGGGTTATTACGAGGCTGTGGGGGATTACGGCGCCTTCGTCAATTGCAACAGTTTGACGGTCACCGCCAACCAGGATCCCAGCCTTTACTTGAGCCCTTATGAAACCCTTGTGGGGGGGACTTCGGTCAACACCACCAACCCCTCGGGCCCGCCGGTGTGGTCCTCGGAAACCACGTGGAACGACAGCTTGGGAGCGGGCGGCGGGGGCATTTGCACCGGTTTCCTTTCCATCCCTTCCTATCAGGCGCCCGTGCCCATGGGAACGAACGGCGGCTCCACCCAGTGGCGGGATATGCCGGATATTTCCATGGTGGCCGCCAACCTCCTGTTCGTTGCCGAAAATGCCCAGTCCGGACATGGTTATTCCGGCCCGGGGGAGGGAACCA
>JAICXI010000297.1 GCA_025980505.1 bacterium
ACCTTGACCAGCACCCCCACGGACAGCCCGACGGTGACGCCGACCCCCACGGCAACGGATACGGGAACCCTTCCACCCACGGATACCGTCACCGCAACAGCGACCTTGACGGCGACGGACACCGCCACTTCAACGGTCACCGCGACGGCCTCGGACACCCCGACTTTTACCGTCACCAACACCTCCACGGATACGGTTACAAGAACCGCCACCCCAACGGCGACGGATACCGCCACCTCCACAACCACCGCGACGGCCTCCAATACCCCGGCGGATTCGGCTACGGCCACTTCGACGTCGTCGCCTACTGTCTCCGCTACGCCCACCGCCAGCGCCACCGCGACTTTTTCTTCCACCCCCACTTGGACCTGGACGGCGACTCCTTCGGCCACCTCTTCGCCGTCCTTGACGCCCACCTTCACGCCGGGTTCCCCCACTCCCAGCCCGACCCCGGCCCTGTCGGTATGGCCCAATCCCTTTACGCCGGGGCTGGCCACGGACAACTTGGCCCATTTCCTGTTGCCGGCCTCCCACGGGGCCGGGGAACTGCTGATATTCGACCTCCGGCGCCACAATGTCCGGACCCTGCGCTTCAACGCCGGAGCAACGGTTGTTTGGGACGGGAAGGACGACGGCGGGAGCACCGTCCACGGGGGCATTTACCTTTATTTGTTGGGCGCGGATGGAACCGTCCGGCGGGGAACCGTCGCGGTGTTAAGATAACGGGTCGTTCGACCAGGAGATGGGTATGCGATATAGCCTGATCCAAATTTTTTTCGTCGGCTCCTTCCTTTGGGGAAGCGCCGCCCAGGCGCAATTCCTGGACTTCAGCCGGCCGGCACGGGCGACGGCCTTGGGGGGAAACCTGGCGGCCATGCCGGAAGGGGCATCGGCCCTGGCCTCCAACCCGGCGGGGCTTTCCCTCCAGGATTGTGAACAGGTCTCGGCCCGCTACGAGGGCCTTTTCTCCGGCCTGGGCGGCGACGACCTTTCCACCGGCAACCTGACGTTCCTGTTGCCCGTGGCTTCCTTCGGGGCCTTCGGCGCTTCCTGGGACCACCTGGGGTCGATCGAGCTGCAACAGGACCGCATGCGGGTCGCCTGGGGCAAGGCTTTCCCGGCCGGAGGCTTCCTCAACTCCGCGGCCGTGGGTTTCTCCCTTTCCTACCTTACCCAACGCTACAGCCTTTCCACCCCGCTTTCCGGCGTCTCCCTGGCCGGCCTTTCCTCCGGGGCCTTCGGCTTCGGCGGCGGGGTGCTCCTTTCCCTGCCCCTCCACCTCACCCTGGGTTTTTCCGCGGACGACGTCAACAGCCCCAACCTCGGCCTGGTGGGGACCGACTTGGTACCGATGATCCTGCGGTGGGGGCTGGCGGCCCGATTGCTCGACCGGGATTCCATCCGCCTTCAGGCCACGGCGGCCCAATCCTTTTCCGACAACCGGTTGGATACCCAGGGCGGGGTCGAATGCTCCCTGCCCCGGTACGGCGTTCATTTCCGCCTGGGCGCCGATACCGACCAAGGCTCGGTGGGTTTCGGGTATGAAAACCAGGACCTGTTCCTGGATTACGCCTATAGTTTTTCCATCTTCGGCGCCTCCCCAATCGGCGGGGTCGGCCTGCCGGGCAGCCACCTGTTGGAAATGGGTTTCCGATGGGGCGGCGTTTCCGGCGCTTATGGCGAGGCCTTGCGGTCGGCGCGGGAAGCCGAATCGGCAAGCCGGTGGGAAAAGGCCCTGCGGGCCTACCAGGATTGCCTCGCCCTGGAGCCTTCCGATGCCACGGCCCTTCAAGGCCGCCGGAACGCCCTTCTCCAATGGAACCGGGTGAGGGCGGGGGATTTCTACCAAGCCGGACTTGCGGCCGAACAAAGGGGGGACCTTTCCGGGGCGCGGGACCAATTCGAAATGGCCATGAACCTGGCGCCGGACAACGGCCTTTACCCGGCCGCGTTGAAACGCGTGGAGGAACCGCCGCCGGCGGCCGGGGAGGCGAAAGCCGGCGGGGATGAAATGGAAATCGCCGGGGCCATCAGCCGGGCCTCCCAATTGATTTCCAAGGGCGACTCGAAGGCCGCCGCCAAGGTCCTTTCGGAAACCCTGAGGAAACACCCCCACCAGGCGGCCTTGGAAATGATTTTGGGCGACCTCGCCCCCCCGCCCCAAAAGGAAGGCGCGGGTCCTTCCGCCGGGGCCGCCCAGTCGGCCCAACTGTTGTCCACCGAGTCGGACCTGTACCTTTCCAAGGGGAGGCCGGACCTGGCCAAGAAAAACCTGGAGGAGGCCTTGAAGGCCCAGCCGAAAAACCTCCAGATCCGGCAAAAACTCATCCGCCTGGAGGTTTCCACGCAGGCCGTTTCACCGCAAAAGGCGAGGCTGGCGCAGGACCTCTACGAGAAAGGGCTGAAGAAATACCTGGACGGCGACCTGGACGGCGCCATTGCGGCGTGGGAAGCGGCGTTGAAGGCCGATCCCAACCAAACCAAGGCCCAGAACAACCTGGTCCGGGCCAAGCTGGAAAAGGAGGCAAAACCATGAACCTGGCCCAACGGCTTTCCTTCACCCACGGTCTCATCGCCTTGCTGGCGGTGGCCGTCACGCTGGGGGTCATGATGGGGGGCGCCCGGTACCTTTTTTGGAACGAGATCGCCGAATCCCAGCAAAAGCAACTGGCGGGCTTCGCCCTGGCCGCGCGGGAATCCTTTTTCGCGCACGAGGACGTGGCCACCTTGAATTTCATGCGCATGGCCGCCAAGGACGAGACGGTGGTCTTCGCGGCTTTCGTGGATGGAGGCGCCCGGAACAGGCTGGCGCTGCCGTCCGCCTTCCAGGACGCGGACCTCACCCCCGGGCCCCGGCTCCTTTCCGACGGCCGCCGCGCCGAAGTGCTGGCCTCCAAGGTGGAGGGAGGCGGCCAGCCTATCGGTACCGTGGCCCTGGCCTATGACACCGACAAGCTGGAAGCCAGGGTCCGGGCCCAGGTGGGGAAATGGGTGGGCCTGGGGGCGGCGGCCGGCGCCTGCGCGATCCTTCTGGCCCTGGTGTTCTCGGTCCTGGTGTCCCAAAGCCTGGTGCGGCCCCTCCGGCGCATCCGGGCTGGCACCGACCAAGTGCGCGCCGGGAAACTGGACAAACTGGTGGAAGTGGACCGGTCCGATGAAATCGGAGCCCTGGCCCGGGACTTCAATTCCATGGTGGTCCGGTTGAAGGAACTGGAGGCCGTCAAGCGGGACTTCGTGGCGGGGGTCACGCACGATTTCGGCACGCCCCTTCACGCCATCCGCAACGCCCTGGAGTTCCTGGAGGAAGGGAAGGCGGGCCCCCTCACCGACAAGCAGTCCGAGTACCTGCTCATGATCTCCAACAACACCCTGCAATTGACGGCCTTCATCAACAACCTTTTGACCACGGCGAAGATCGAGGCGGCCAAGGCCGAACCCTTCTTCGAATCCCTGGACTCCCTGGCCCTGGCCCGGGAGGTCGTGGCCCTTTACCAACCCCAGGCCCAGAAGCTGGGGATCGGGCTGCGGCTGGCGAACGAGGAGCCGTC
>JAICXI010000019.1 GCA_025980505.1 bacterium
TGCGCCGCGTCCACGACCAGGATGGCGCCTTCACAGGCCGCCAGCGCCCGCGAGACTTCATACGTGAAATCCACGTGGCCCGGCGTGTCGATCAGGTTCATCTCATAGGTTGGGCCTTCCTTGGCCTTGTAGAAGAACCGCACGGCCTTGGCCTTGATGGTGATGCCCCGCTCCCGCTCCAGGTCCATCTGGTCCATCAACTGGTCGCGCATTTCCCTCGGCGGGATGGCGCCGGTGAATTCCAGCAGTCGGTCCGCCAGCGTGCTCTTGCCGTGGTCGATGTGGGCGATGATGCAAAAATTGCGGATGTGCGAAAGCGACAACCTGATGGCTCCTTGAAACTCAATGTGGATCGGGTGAAGCGTCGAAAAAGCCGCCTGATCGCGGTTCGATCTTCGCCGCTCCAAGACCGGTGGATTCTCGACCATTCCCGGCGGGGAAACGAGGGGGGCTAGTATAGCAGGATGTCCCAAAAGTCCAAGGCGGGCCGGCTTGAGAAAATGAAGCCTTTAAACAAAAAAGGCGGCTCCATCCGGAGCCGCCTTTGACGATAAAACCTCTTACGGCGTGAATTTGACGTTGTCGATCCAGAAGTCGGTATAAGTCGTTACCGGGGCGGCGACGGAACCCTGCACGTTGTTGCTCATTTGCCATTGTAAAAAAACAATATGATTCAGGTTGCCCGTGGAGCCCGTGGTTGTCAGAGCCCCATTGCACGATCCAAAGGGGCATGCAAATTGGGACCAGGTAAGGGTAACGGCCTTCCATCCGCTGCTGGAGCCGTTCGGCAAAAGTTTTTGGAAATGGTTATAAGCCGCAACCGTATTTATAGTCGCAATCTGGAAAGCACGATTGATATTCGTGTCATCCGGGGGAAAATTGTAATTGAACTGGATGCCTGTAAAAGGCGTGGCGTCAAAATAAGGGTTGCTGACGTTATTGACCGGATGGCAGATCAATTGGTCGGCTTCATAGCCGCCCACCGCGATCAAGGTCAAAGGGCCGCCGGGATAGCCCAAATGGGCGGCGTAATTGCTGGAATCAGTCGCATCGGCCACCGTGTTGGAAACCACGAAGGGGCTGTTGACCGTATTGGGCGCCGCAGCCGGGCCGCCATAAGTGGCGTCCGACCAATAGCCGTTATAGGAATTGGTCAACCCGGGGTTGACGTTGATGGACCCGTTTTCAAAATCGCTCACCACGTCCGGCGGAAGGGTCGGCGTGGACGTGGGGATGATCTCTGCCAATGGCGGGATTTTCCCCGTGCACCCTTGCGAAAGCCATAGGGACGTCACGAAAAGCCCCGTCAAGATGAAGGAAAACCCTAACCATTTTTTAGCCATTGAAAGCCCCCCGACCTACTGGTACTTCTTGGATTTATTTTACCACTATTGGAAAAGTTCGATGTCATCCACCCAAAAGTCAATATGGGAGGTTCCCGCGGTGTTATTCCGGCTCTCTTCCCATTGCAGCCAAAGGATTTGCTGGAGATTGGCCCCGCTGAAAGTCGGGGGAACGGTTTTCACGCCCGCATAAGCCTGGGCAAGGGAGGTATAAGGGATATTGAAAAGTTTCCATTGGCCGCCGGTGCCGGCCGAAATGTCAAAAGCGAAATTATCGTAGCATCCACCCGCATTCCCCCCGACACAGCCTCCTTGCGGAGATCCCTGGGTCTGGTAAACGGGGACGGAGAAAGTCCGTTTGGTGGTTTGATCGTCGTTGGCGATTTTCATGTAAAACTTCACGCCGGTGAAAAAACTGCCGTCATATAGGTTCCCGCCCTCAATTGGCGCTTCCAGGTCGATTGCCGGATAAGTGGAGGTTCCCTGATCCGTCAGGGTCCCCACCACTTGAAAGGCGTAACTCGAACCATTGGCGCCACCCGCCATGATACCCGCGAAAGCGAGAACCACGTTGGCGGGAAAGTTGTTGACCGCCGTCACCGAACCGGCTGTTTTCAAAACGTAGGAAGGCGCATTGCTCATTTCCATGAGGTTGCCGTTGATGCTGGGTAATCCCGTCTCGAAATCGCAGACCAGCTTCCGGTTGGGCACCGTATTGGGGGCCGAATAAGGCCCGGAGTAGCCGGAATCGAAGGGCGTCTTGGCGTTGCACCCCACGAACACGGCGAACCCCATCCCCAACAACAGCAAAAGGGCCCAGGCGGGTTGAGCGGCGGCAAGCCGCTTCAAGAATGCGATTGTTTTAAAATTCGATTTCATAAGTCAATCCTATGTATTGGTTATGAAGTGTACCACTACTCCCAACCGGCGTGCCAAAGTCGGGGATCAGATTCCCCCACGTCAGGTCATAATCCGCGTAAATGCTGGAATTCCGGTTGACCTTGAAGGTCGTGGACAGCCTCCAGCTGTTGTCGCTGCCGTTGACGTTGAAAACCTGGTATTTCCCCAAGTCCGAATTGTCGAAGAGGTAGGAATATCGCGCCAAGGGGAACCCCCCCAATCCCGCTTCCGACCCGGAAGCCTGGTTGACGCCGAAGGAGGCCGCCACTTCCCACCAGGAAAATACTTGGGTACGGATGCCGCCCAAAATCCAAGTGCTGTTCAAGGTTCCGATGGAACTGGAGGTTTGCTCGTAACGGACGTTGGCCCCGATTTCCAAATCCCCCGTCCCGATATAGGGCCCCAGGTTGAAGGAAGGACCCACGTTCACATAAGTGAAATTGCGCAGGGGGTTTGCGGCGGAAGCGGTGCCGTCCACCGCGATATACCCCGTCCCCCCCGAATTGACCACCATGTTGCTGCTGATCTCCTGGACGAAATAAACGGAAGCCGGAATTTTCAAGGCGTTCTTTTCAAGCGTCTTCACGTCCACATCAAACCCGATTCCTTGGCGGTTGGGGGTCGACAACCCGTAAGGGAATGTGTTGTCCTGGGTCCGATCGTAGTAACCGAAAATGCTGCCGGCTCTCGGGACGTTGCTCAAGATAAACTGGGTATGCAAAGGAGCCGTCCAAAATCCAGGACCGTTTATGGTCTGGATGGAATAACCCGCATCGACAGTCAAGGCGTCCTGGCGCGTTTGGGCCAAGGGGGAAAAGTAGTTGGGGCCCACGTTCAAGTAATTGAACGTAATCTTGGAATGGCCGAAGCGGAAGTAAGGCCCGGCCAGGATGGCGTAATCGCTGATGGTCTTGTTGGCGTCCATTTCGTCGTCCTGGTAAACCGCAAAGGCGCCTTCCCAGGTGCCGCCAAAGGAAACGTCGTCGCCCAAGCCCACGTCAAAGGAAGGCTTCAAGCTTCCCACCTGGTAATGGTGGGCCCAGGTGGAAGGGTCGAACGGACGGTAAGGCGAGCCGGGCAGATCGGTGTTCAAGGGCTCGGTCAGGATCACCCCGTAGGCGTCCAGGCCCAATTGTACGCTGACGTTCCCGCCCAGGAACCAGCGCTTGGATTTGAGTTCGCCGTTGCCGCCCAAAATCCAGTCCGTGAACAATTGGGACCCGTAATAGGTTCCGCCGGTGGCCGTGTCGTTGAAGCCATTGCGGATCATGTGCGCCATTGCGGAAGCCTTGAATTCCTGGAGGACGTCCGAATCCTTCCAGCCTATATCCGTCCCCACGTGTATCCCGCGGAAAGGCCAGTAGGGCTCGTTATTGAGGTAGGTTTCGTATTTCGATTCGTCATCATGGCGTTGATACATTTCGGGCATGTAGCGGAGGTCCAGATCATTGCGGTTCCACAGGGTGAGCGGCGTGTAAGCTTCGTAGAAATCACCCAAGGTGGCCGAAAACCAGGGCGGGTTAAAGTTGATGCTGGCGCGGCGGGCAAACAAACTGTCAAAAGTCATGTTGGATGTCATGGAAGTCCCGTACCGGATAACGGAATCAAAACGGATTTCCTTCGACACCACGGCCTCCGCGTTGAAATCAAGGAAGCCGGTGGCATACCGGCGCGAAGCCGCCGAGGTCGTAGTAAAAGCCGTGCTATCGCCGTAATACTGCTGGGAAATGCCGAAAGCCCGTCCCAGGCCGTGCACGGTGATGGTGGGATATTCGGTGATGCCCTTGAGCCTTTTCCAGAGGTCGTACTGGGCGGCTTCCAACCCGGCCTCACGGTCCTGCACGCCCTTGACCCCGTCCTTGTAGACCTTGAGTTCGTATTGGTAGGCGTCCTGCAGGCTGTGGAGGTTTTGTTCGGCCTGGGCCAAGTCCGCGTCGGTTTCGGGTTTGAAGCCCGGCGTGTTGGAAGTTTCGGCGGAAGGTGCCGCGGTTTCAGCCGTGCTGTTCCCGGTCGTGCCCGTGTCGGGGGAGGAAGCCGCCGCGGAGTTGTCATCCGGCGGGGGTGGAATATCGGAATCCGCCTGGGCCACCACGATTTCCTTGTAATTCCTTTGGGCTGAAAAGACCCTTTCGGCCACCTCAAACCTCGTCAAGGGGCCCTGGGATGCTCCCGCGGGCAAAAGTCCGGCCGTTTCCAGTTGGCGCAATTCGGCGTAAGTGGGGTCGCCCGCCGGCACCACGGCGAAGGGATTCCCGGCGGCGGCCGCCGCGAAGGCGCCTCCGGCAAGGCCGAAGCTTAAAAGGATAAGGATGGTTATCTTAGAAACGGGCTTCATAACCGAATCTCCAAATCTGGTCTTGCCGGTCAAAAGCCGGGAAGTCGCTCCAGGTGTAGTGGGTGAGGAAATAATCCGCCTTGAAGTTGATCTGGTCGCTCAAGGGCAGCTTGAACCCGAAAGCCAGCGTCTGGCGGGTGAGGTTCAAGGGCATGTAGGCGTACTGGCCTAGGCTGGCCGTATCCAGCAGGAAGGGATATTGGGCGAAGGTCGGCGGGCTGCCGTTGCCCATCACGTATTCGCTGCCGCTGGCCTGGGTTTGCTCAAAAGCCGCGGACCACACCACGGTGGAAAGGAAGGCCACGGGCAGGTTGAAATCGCAGGCGCCGATCAAGGTATTAACCGTGAAGGGGTCCGCGCCCAACCCCAGGTCGGTGGTCTGGTTCTTGTAATCGAACTGGACGTCATAGGTTTTGCCCGACAGGTCAAAAGCCTTGGCGAGGTCCAGGGTCAAGGCGCCCTCATACCCGCCGAAGGTCCGCGCCGCGGCCGTATTGGTGGCGCTGTCCACGGCCACCACTCCCGTGCCGGCGGGGTTCAAGACGTAATTGGGCTGGACTTCTTGCAAGTTCACCGTATAGGAAACCTGGGGCTTGAGCCATCCGCGCTCCCCGATCTCCCCCGAAAGCCCCAGCAGGACCCCCTGGCGGTTGGGAGTGGAGTCCCCATAGGGTAGGGCGTTTTCGGAAAGGCGGTCATAGGGGGCGAAATAAGGCCGGTTGACGCCTTGGAAAGGAGTGTTGTTCAGGTAACCCGGGAGCGAATCGTCCAGGCCGTTCATGTTGCTGCTCAAATAAAGGGAATTCCCCGAACCCGGCGTGAACCGGTTGGTTTGGGCCCCGGGCGAGTAAAAATAAGGCCCGACATTGAGGTATTTGCCCGTCAAGTGCACGCCTTCGATGTTCAAGGACCCCTTGGCCATCAGGGCCCAATCCTGGAAAACCCGTTGGGGATTGTTGGCGTCGTCGTCATATTGGGACCCGGCGTATTCCACGGAAGCGGTCAAATCGGCCTTGTCCGCGAAAGGCACGGTGACCCGGCCGCCCAGGCTGCCGATTTGGTATTGCTTGGCGAAGGTGTCCGGGAAGTCCGGGAGGTAAGGCACGTTGGCGCTGTTGGCGTCCTGCCAAAGGAGCAACCCCGTCCCGCTCAACTCGATGTTGTCCTTGAGGAAACTGATGGAAGCGTGGCTTCCCGCGAAGTAACTGCTGAAGGTGAAGCTCCCGGCATTCAGCATGGGCCCGGCCATGGCCTGGGCCTTCAACGCGTTCAAGATCGGATCGTTGGCAAAAGCCACGGTGGTGGCGGCTTGGAAACCCCTCATATGCTCATCCGTGCCGTGATCCATATAAACCCATTCCTCCACTTCCTTTCGGGCCCGGTTGAAGGAGGTCGGTTCGATGAAGGTATAGACGGGGACTTCATAGTTCCAAAGGGTGAGCGGTGTGTAGCTCTTGTAGAAATCCCCCGCCGTCAGGGCGCAGTAATCGTTGTAGTTGCTCAGGGAGATCCACCGCAGCTGGTAATGCTGGAGGATGGGGTCCTGGTAATACATCCCGATGGACCGGAGAATCCGGATGCGGGCGTCAAACAAGAGAGTAGGGACCGGAACGCTTCTCAGGTCCATTTCCATGAACATGGCGGCGTTGTACTCCATGGGGAGGTAAACGGCGTTGCCCCCGAAGCCCCGGTAGTTGTACATGAAGCCCCGCGACATTCCGCCCACCTCGGTGCCCGTCCTCTTCAGGTATTCCTGCTGCAAGGCGGAAAAAACCTCGTCCCGGTTCTTGGAGTCCTGGATGCGCTGCTCCAGTTTGTCCACGTCGATGCCCAGGACCGACAATTCGCCGCGGAATTCCTCCACCAGGTCGGTCATGCTCTTGGACGGCACCGCGGCCTGGGGCGTTGCGGTTGAATCCATGCCCGGCAGGGACGGAGCGCCGGCTCCGGGCAATCCCGGCGGCGGGAGAAGGTTGGGGTCGGCTTGGGCGTAAAATTTCTGGGCGGCCCGGGCGGTCATTTGGGCCACTTCCAGGTTGGTCAATTGCTTGACGGGCTTGTCCGGCGCGGCTACCAGGCCGGCCGAAACCAGATCGGCCATTTCCAGGTTGATCCAGGGGTCCCGTTGGCTGGTGGACAAGCGGCCATGATCCGCCCAGGCGGGGATGGAAAGCCCGGAAAGGAGGGCCGCCGTTAAGATGGAAAGTTTATTCAATCGCATTTTCGTCCTGTCCCGGCGTTAAAAGAGGAACCACATACGGCTGTAGTACTGGTTACCCGAATAGTTGTTGTTCGGCACGTAAGCGTCGGTGTAGTCGATGTGCTTGTAGCGGAACTCCATCTTGCCGCCTCCCCAGGGGATGTCCCAAGCCAGCCCCAAACCGTAAACGTTGGTGCGGTAGTCGATCAGGGGGTAGGTGTATTTGGAATTCCACGTCTCGACGCCGATATCGGCCATGAGGTCCACGTTCTTGGCCACGTTCACCATCAAGGCGCCGTCGAATACCAGCTGCTGGAAAAGGTCCGGGATGTTTTGCAGGTTCACGGTCTGGCCGGGGGTGCTGGTGGCCACGTTGGCCAAGGCGGGGTTCGTGGAAACGCCCGAAACCTGGTTGTCCGTCATGTAAAAGGAACCGTCCACGGGGGAAGGCAGGTTGAACCACTTGTCCAGCTTCAACTTCGTGGTCAGGGTGATGTAGTTGTAGGCCTTCAAGTTGTCCAAATTGACGTATTGGTTCAAACCGCCGCTGGTCACGATCTGGCCGCTCGCGTTGTAGACGGGATAGATAAGGGGAATGCGCTGCGAACTCAACCGGAACTGGTACCGCAAATTGTCGGCGTTGTTTCCGCCGCTGGAATCGCCGTCGTTGCGGATGGCTTCGATGTTGTTGCTAAAGGCCTGCCGCAAGGGGTTCTCCGGAGAGCTGTAGCCGCCCCAGAGGTTCTGCCCCCACATGCCTTCGTCGTCGGGATAGTAAAAGCTCAATTCATTGAAGGGCTCGATCGTGTAATAACCCAAGATGTTCTGCTCGGAAACGAACTCCTTCTTCTGGGCCACGTCGAGGTTGATGATGAAGGTATCGAGGAAGCTCGGCCAGCTTTTCATCCAGTCCTGCTTGCGGCCGTTCCACCCCAGGTTCACCCGCCAGCCGTAGCGGTCGCTCACCAGGTTGTCCACCTCGCCGATGCCGCCGTAGACGTCGCTGAAATCGCTGGCGTTAAAGCTCATGCCGTATTGGTTGAAATGAACGCCCGACATCATGACCTTGCTTTGGAAATTGGCATAACTGTCGCTGATGGCGAAGCCGTAAAGGGTAAGGGGATAAAAGGAAAGGGAAGCCTGACCCGCTCCCCCCTCCAGGGGCTTGGGATCGGTAAAAACAACATCGGAGGCATTTATCCATTCACCCGTAAAGAGGTGGGAGAAGCCGCCTTCGATATCAAAGAAGACGGGATTCAGGCTCAGGGCCACTTCAGCGGAGTAAGCCTTCATGTCGACCTGGGGGACCTGGTTAACCCCAAACTGGTCGTTCACCCATTGGGTGGAAATGGAGGTGTGAAGCGCCGTACTAAAAGGTTCGTCGATCTTAAGGGCTTCTTCCCACCGCTGGGTCTGGCTGGGACTGGTGCCCATGCGGCCCACCAAGAAGTGGACCCGCGTGTCCCCCAGGCCCGGCAGGTCGTGCCCGACCGCGTACATTCCGTCGAATACCCGGTCGCTGGTGGACTGGACGTTGCCGCCGTTCAAGGAATAAGTGGAAACGAACCCCACGCTGTTCATGTAGTCATCCCAGTTCTTGGCGTCCTTGTCCGTGGAAAAGCTCTTGATGTCGAAGGGATCCTCAAACCGCTTGAGGGCCGAGGGGGCCACGCCGCGGGTGAAGTCCCCCAGCGTCGTATCGGGCTGGTAGGCTTCCACGGCGAAGGTGGTGTCCCACTTGCCCAGGTCGCCGTAGAGGTTGAGGGTCAGGCTGGGCGAACCGACGTAAACCGAGGCCGGCGAAGCCGCCGCGCCCGTGCCCGAAGACGCGGAAAAATTGGAGTAAGGCACCACGGCGCCGACGCCCGTGGAAAAGGCGCCCTTGCCGCCCAGGTCGGTCCACATGCCCACCCAGACTTCCTGGACCAGCCGGGTGGCGTTGGTTTGCATGCTGCCGCCGCCGGAAACGGGCCCCGAAATGTTCATTTGCTCGAAGCGGGTGTTGGTATTGGTGTTGAAATTGGGGGCGCCGGAGGACTTATTGGCCTTGTTCTTCACCGCTTCCACCTCGTCCTGCAAGGTCTTGAGGTTTTCCAGTTCTTTTTCCTGCTGTTGGATGCGGCTGTCGTCCAGGGCCAGGCGGCCGCGCAGGAAGGAAGACTCGGCATGGAGCTGTTTCAAGAGGTCGTCGATTTCTTTCTTAACGGCGTCCGTGGACACCGGGGGCGGAAGGGTCACCGGTGGGGCGGTGAAAGGGACCGGGGTGGCGGTCGGCAGGGCCGGCGCTTCCACCGCGGGCGGGAGCGAAACCTGCGGCGTGGGCGTGGGGATGTTCAGTTGGGGTTGGGAGATGCGGGCCTTGGCCTTCTCGGTATAAAAGGCCAGTTCCAGGCGGGTGACGATTTTCCCCTGGTCCAACACCTGCTTGTCCAGGGGGTCCAACAGGCCGTAGTCGCCCAACTTCTTCACCCGTTGGTAAAGGGGCTGGTCCGGGGTTAACTCCTCATAAGGATCGGCGTGAAGCCAAGGCGCCCCCAGGCCCAGAACAAAAGCCAAAAGGCACCCACACTTGATAAGGATTTCAGGCCTTAATTTCAAAAAAAACCTCGGACACGATTTTCAAGAATAAAACCGCCGCGTCTTGGGAACGGCCAACCGGCCGCCCGTTTTAAAAGAACTCGACCTCGTCCACCCAATAATCGATGTTGTAGGTTCCCGCCATGTTGTTGGCGCTGTGGGTCCAACCCAGGTTGATGAGCTCGGCCAGATGGTCCGTGAAGTCCGGCGGAGCCACCGGCCCGCCCCATCCTTCCCGCTTGATGTCCGAGAAAGGAAGCACTTTTTTCACCCAATCGCTGGTAGGGGCCAAATCCGCCCCGAAGTTGTCGTAACATCCAGTGGAGCAGGTGCCCCCCTGGTCCCCCGGCAAGGTGGGAGCCGTGCCGATCCCGAAGCGGCGCTTGAGGGCCTGGTCGTCGGGGGGACAGTTGTAATAAAACTGGATACCGGTGAAGTTGCTGGCGTCGAAATAACCGTGGTCCTTCAACTTGCACTGTACTTGGAATCCCGGATAACTCTTGTCGCCCTTATCGGTGAGTTTCCCAAAAACATGAATGGCCTTGGGAGTACCGTTGGCGCCTCCGTCAACGATGAAAGCCGAATTGATGTCGCCCCCGCCCCCGGAAGAAAGGGCCATCCAGAGGCCCCCGCCGCCGCCGTAAAGTTTAGGGTCCACATTTTTGGAGCCGTCGTCAAAATTGCCGACGACGCATTGGTCTTTGGGAATGTTAACTTTCGGCTTGTTGGCTTGGGGATTTTGAAGTCCATCCGCCAAGGAGGCGGTTTTGGCGCCCTCGTTGAGGAAGACCGCGCCACAGCCGGCCAGGAAGGAAATTCCAACGGCGGCTAAGAGAAGAGAAGAAACCCGCATCGAGGCCATGCTTACCCCTTCAAGAATTTTAAGGCTTCCTTCACCCCATGGTTTAAAAGAAACTTTGGAGTCCGATGCATTGAGGCGGCATTGAATTGAAGTCTTGTGGCGAAGCGTCGGTATTTTACTAAAAAGTAACGGAAAGCAGAAATGATTTTGAAAAAAAGTACCCGGCTTCAAAAGCCGGAGGGGAGATGTGGTTCTAAAAAAGCTTCTTTAGAAGGACTGGATCGTTAAACGGTGAAAAGGCCGGGAAGGAAAAGCGCTTTAACCCCTGGTTTAACAAGATCCTTTCATGAACCTCCTTGGGTAATGGTCATAGTGCCCATCGCCGGGGATACCCTATGAGGAAAATCATATATATAGGGAACCTCTAAAAATTGCTGTTTGAGGCTTTCCTGATTCTTATGAACAGCCGAAGCGGCCTCTAAAGCTTAGGTGAAGTTGAAATTTTGTCTTCCCCTCACTCTCCTTCACCCTTCTAAACCTCGTTGCGCCTTCAAA
>JAICXI010000249.1 GCA_025980505.1 bacterium
ATCCGGTCTTCGGCGACTTGAATCGCTTGGCCCACTGCCGAAAAAAGCTTCAGTACCAGTTGGACATGCGCCGGCTTGGCGCGGCACCCCGGGGCCACCGCGGCCATCCCGGCGCCTAAGAGAGCCGGCGTGTTCGGCATGACGCGGACAACCGGGCAACCTTGAGGGAGGCTTTTTTCGATTTGATCGGTGGAGATCCCGGCCGCAATGGAAACCACCAGCGCCTTCCGGGGGAAAAGGGGCCCCATTCGCCCCATCAATTCTTTCATTTGCTGCGGTTTAACCGCCAACAGGACGATGGCGGCATCCTTTAAGACGGACCCTTCGGTGGCCGTCTTGATGTGGAGCAACTTGGAAGCTTTTTTGAGTTTTTCGGCGTCCACATCCAGAGCCGTCACGTCCGAGGGCTTCAACATTTTGGCGGATAGCCAACCCTTGACCAGGGCGCTCCCCATGGCCCCAATCCCAAAGACAACGGTTTTTTGGCCGATTTTCACAGGACCCCCTTCGGATGGAAAACGAGGTTATTGTAGTCGCCCTCCTTTTCCCGCGAAACAGTTAATCTTTAATTTCTTTCTCCAAAGATAGCCGTCCCAACCCTCACCAAGGTCGAGCCTTCCTCGATGGCCGCCTCAAAATCGCCGCTCATCCCCATGGAGAGAATCCCAAAAGCCGGACCCCGCCAACTTTTTCCGCCGATTTCGTCGAACAAACCTTTTAACCGCTTAAAAGCTTCCCTTTGTTTTTGCAGGTCATCCGTCAAAGGTCCCACGGTCATGAGTCCCTTCAGGTCCAAGCCCGGCAACCGGGATATTTTCTCGGCCGTTTCCAGGGCCTCCTGGGGCGCTACGCCCGCCTTGCTTTCTTCACCCGAAGTGTTTACTTCCAAAAGGACAGCCTGGCCCTCTCCACCCGCTCGGTTGGAAAGGGCCTCCGCCAAACGGAGGGAATCCACCGATTGAACCAAGGCAAACTTGCCCAAGACCTTGTTGATTTTGTTGGTTTGAAGCCGGCCGATGAAATGCCAGCGGCTGTCCGAGGGAAGACGCGGCATCTTCTCCAAGGCTTCTTGGACCCGGTTTTCGCCGAAATCCCTCAAGCCCAAGCGGTAGGCCTTTTGAATTGTTTCAGCCGGAAAGGTCTTGGTAACGGCTAAAAGGGTGATTTCCTCCGGATTTCGTCGGGCGTGGAGCGCAGCTTCGGCGATCCGCTTTTGAATCGTTTGGATACGTTCCCCTAGGTCCATGAGAAACTCCCAGGCATTGGCGGGAAATGTCGGAAAAGGCTTGGAGAACCGGATTCAGTTTAAATTCCAAAACCGGCGCTCCCGGGTCGATGGCACCGTTAGGAAAGAAACCCGGAAAACCCGTTTGTCCCCCGGCTTATTTTTGTTGGCTTTTCGGGCCGGAGAGCAGGTTCCACTCCACCAGGATGGGGCTGGCCACGAAGATGGAGGAATAGGTACCTACCACCACGCCCAAAAGGAGGGTGAAGGCGAAGTCCTTCAACGTGTCCCCGCCCATAAGGCAAAGAGGCAGGAGGGTCAGGAAAACCGTGCCGCTGGTATTGATGGTCCGGCTCAAGGTTTCATTGACGCTGAGATTGACGAGGCTGATAAAGGAATGGTCCTTGACCAGAAGCTTCAGGTTTTCCCGGATTCGGTCGAAAGTGACCACCGTATCGTTCAAGGAATAGCCGGCCAGGGTCAGCAAAGCCGTCACCTGGAGTAGGTTGAATTCGCGCCCCGTGAGAATGATGATGCCCAAGACCACCAGGATGTCGTGGAACGTCGTGATGATGGCGGCAACGCCGAAGCGAAAATCGAATCGAACGGCGATATAAAGGAGGATCCCCAGCATGGAGAGAAGGAAGGCCTCAAAGGCCACATCCCTTAACTTTTGGGAAACGGCGGGGCCGACCTCGTCACTTCCATCCAGGGTAAAATGAGCGTCCGGGAAATTCTTGTTAAAAACACCCAAAACTTCCCCGCCGGTCGTCCCAACTTCCTTGGAGGAATCCTGTTTGATCTTGATGATCAGCTTAATACCGGAGCCTTCCTCCTTCACTTGTTGGATTTGGGCCTTGGCATAGCCCTCCCCCTTCAACGTTTGGCGGATTTGATCCATCGCCACACCATTGGTGGCCGACAAGCGCAGCATGACCCCCGCCCCAAAATCCGTCCCCAGATTGACCTTGCCTTGGGATAAAAGCACGCCCGCGTAAATACCCGCCAAGCAAGCCAGGGTTGAGATCGCCAAGAAAAACCGGCGGGGCTTCATGAAGTCGATTTGGGGTTCATTAAACCAGCGAAACATATTCCACCTTTCAAAAGGCCTTTGCCCGATCGCGGGTCGGGACGGATAAACGTTTTGGCACCGATGGTGAAAAAACGTTCAAAATCCCGGATTTGCACCCACTCAGATGCTGAGGCCTTGGTATTCCTTGCGAGCGTCGAAAATCATCTTGGTGATGATGACGGCGGTGAACAAGCTTAAGGCAACGCCCAAACTCAAGGTTACGGCGAATCCCTTGATAGGGCCTGTCCCAAATTGGAAAAGAACCGCCGCCGAAATAAGCGTCGTCACGTGCGTATCGATGATGGCCACCAATGCCCTTTTATAGCCCGCTTCAATGGCGGCGCGAACGGTCTTCCCCGTTTTCATTTCTTCGCGGATCCGTTCAAAAATAAGGACGTTGGAGTCCACCGACAGGCCCAGGGTCAGGATGATACCCGCAATGCCCGGGAGGGTGATGGTGGCTTTGAGGCAAGCCAGGCAACCCAAAAGGTAAACCATGTTCACCAACAAGCCGGCATTGGCGATCATGCCGGAAACACGGTAGTAAATGCCCATAAAAAGGAGGACAAGGGCAAGGCCATACAAGGCCGCCAGGGTCCCTTTCTTGACCGAATCGGCCCCCAAAGTGGGCCCCACGACGAATTGGCTCGTCACTTTCAAGGGAGCGGGAAGGGCGCCGGCTTTCAAGACCAAAGCCAGGTCCCGCGCGCTTTCATCCGTAAAACCACCCTCGATGATGCCCGAACCGCCCGCAATGCGCGATTGGATGCGCGGCGCCGAATAAACCTTGCCGTCCAGAATAATGGCCAAATCCCGGCCCACATTTTCACCCGTGATCATGCCGAATTTCTTCCCGCCTTCGGCGTTGAGTTTAAAGGCGATGATCGGGCGGCCCAGGTTGTCCGTCTCCACGTAAGCGTCGGTTAACGACTCGCCGGTCAAGAGGACCTTCTCGCAAAGGTAATCCTGGTTGTCCCTGCCCGGCACAAACGTAATGTCTTTAGGTAACTTGGAGGTCTCAACCTTGCCATCCTTGTCGAGATAGTCGGATTCATGCAAGGTGGAAACCAGGCGAAACTCCAGCTGGGCCGTGGAAAGGATGACTTCCCGCGCCCGTTCGACGTCGGTCAGGCCGGGCAATTGGATGACAATGCCGTCCACGCCCTCCCTTTCGCAGACCGGCTCGGTGATACCCAGGCCGTCCACGCGGTTACGCAATATTTCCAACGCGCGGTCGGCCGCATCGGAGATTTCCTTCTCGTTTTTGCCCTGCATTTTGTCGCGGTCGACTTCAAGGTTCATTTGCAAACCGCCCTTGATGTCCAAACCGAACTTCAATTTTTGGGAGGGCGGATAAACGCCGTAAATAGAAATGCCGATCAAGGCGATAACGATAAGGGCCATCCACTTTTGGAAAGTCACTTAATAAACCTTTCAAAAACGGGGGATTGAGTGTGAAAACCGAGGCAGTATAGGGAAAAGAGCGAAAAACTGTCAATCAATTCCTTGTTTTTCGCCCTGGGGGAAAACCAATACTCTTTATCGCGCACCTTTTACGGAGATTTATGATTTCGGGACGGAACCGGAAGAAGCCGGGACAACTTCATCCACCCCGCCTTTCAAGTCCTCTTCGGACACCAGGCCCACCCACGTTTTAACGATATTCCCTTTTTGCAGGAGAAAGGAGGCCGGGATGGCTTGAATATGAAATTTCCGGGTGAGATTCGGGTTTTG
>JAICXI010000204.1 GCA_025980505.1 bacterium
CGTGGCCGTTTTTTCAGGCACCTTGGACCGCAAGGTTTCGGGGCTTTACCACCATTTGGACTTAAGACGGCCCTTGATTGTGATGATCCAAGGCGGCGGGCCCGACAAGAACCATTACGTTTTGGCGGTGGGTTATGACGAAGGCACCACTGCCGTGGTCCTGCTGGACCCGGTCCGGGGCGAGGTGGCCATGCCTCTGGTCAACTTCAGGAAAGCCTGGAACAAAGTGGATAACTTTACGATGTTGGCGGTCCCGAAAAATCTTAAAAACAAGTGAAAAGGCGGGGGATTTTAAAAGAAGGATTCAACCCTATCAATCCCTAAAAAACCGCAGTGGCCCCCCATCCGGAGCTTCAGGGCGCCCCTTTCACCAAGAAAAGCAAGGATGGAATCATCTTTTTTCCGGCATCCCGTCTTCCATTTTCCGGGATGGGCTTGGTGACCCGGGTGGTGGAATGGGTTTTGTCATGGGTTCCAAATGCCACCCCCAAACGCAAACCGATCGGAATGATCGGAGTCCGATCATTCTGATCCCTTTTCAATCCGGCCACCCCCGCCCAACCCTTGGATCCGCGGGACGCCCCGAAGGCACAATACTTGCCTTTAATCGGTGGCGGATGACTGTGAACCGGTGTTTTTAAATCAAAGGAGAACAACGACTATGAATCCCAGAACCGCCTCAACCGTTATTTTCAGCGCCATGATCCTTGGAACCTTTTTCTTTCAAACGGGTTGCGCCACCACCGGCGATCAACGGGCTTCCAAAACCCGCAGCACCATGAAAGACGTGGAGGAAGACTATCGGGCCGCCTTGACGCAGGTGGATGTCACCGATGATTCCCTGCAAGCCCTCATCGACGAAGGCCAACCCGATGAAAAGAAAGCCTATGAAAAATACTCGGACAATGTCGGCAAAATGGACAACCTGGGACGCCGCTTGTTCGACCGCGCGGACAAGATGGGCGTTGAGCAAAAGGATTATTTCGAGGAGTGGCGGATGCAGGGGAACACCTACAGCGACGAGCAGATTCAGGCCCTCAGCGAGCAACGCCGCGCCGACCTCGGCGAGGTCTTCGCCCAAATCTCCCAGGCCAGCGTGGGCGTGAAGGGCTCGCTCAAGGCCTATATTTCCGACATCCTCCAGATTAGGACCTACCTCTCCACCGACCTCACGCCCAAGGGTGTCAATGCCCTTACCCCGACGATCCGGAAGGCCATCGCCGACGGCGGCGACCTGAAGGATGCGGTTCGACCGGTTTTGACGGCCATCGGCAACGCCCGGGCGGAACTGGCCCAGGGCGGCAATTAAGGGTTTGGGAAACAGGCCTTGGACCCATTCCACCGTTGGAAGCCCCGCTGGCGATGGAGCCGGACCCGGTGCGGGCGCGGCGTTCTCATCATTCTCCTGTCTTGGGGGTCCGCCGGATGCGGCACCGTTGCACCGCGCCAACCGGCGGTTTATTCCGGGGCCGGCAGTCGGCCCCAAGTCGGCCGGCCGGACGCCAAAGTCGGACCGACTTTGGTCCCCGGCGCCGTTCCGGCCCCTGAGGCGGACCTCCAGATAGCCCTGCTGCCCGCGCCGACCCGGACCTTTCCGCCCGTAAAACCCGGCATGGTCCGCCTGCCGATCGACGTGACCTTCCCCCAAGGGGGCGGCGCCCTCCGGCGGATCTCCAACCTGGTCAAGGGCGGGATTACGCGGGCGGCGCAAATGCCTTATTTAAAGTCCCGGATGGGAGCCCTCTGGTTGAGGATGGCGGCGCCCATTCGATTGGACGATAACCTCTGGCTCCTGATCCGGCCGGCGTCCTTGAGCGTCGGAAAGATGAGGACCGACCTGAAGCGGGCCTCGACCCTCCACGCGGTCGTGGAAACGGTCGCCTCACCCGAGGTGATTTTCGGGCCCAAGCCATTCATCACTCCCGTGGAAATGCCCCCGCTCCAGCCCTTCCAGCCGGGGCCCGGGATCTTCCAGGTGATGGGCAATATCCACATCAATTACGGGGAGGCCAACCGGTATTTCCGGGATCCCCGGATGGGGATCATCGGCAAGGTTTTGCCCGGTTCGGGGGAGCGGAAACTGACCATCCGGGGCATCCGGGTCTACGGGTCGGGCGGCAAGGTGGTGGTCGAGGTGAAAGTGCTGTACAATCCCCTCCTCCTCAATTTGTCCGGCAAGCCCGCCGAGTTGACGCTTTATCTCAGGGGTACTCCCCGATATCTTCCGGAACGGCGGGTGTTTGATTTGCCGGACCTGGATTACGACATCCAGTCCGGCGACTTGATCCTTCAAGCCGCCGATCTCATTTTCAAAGGGGATTTCAGGGACACATTGCGCCGGATCGCCGTTGTTCCCGTCGGCGCGAAGATGGACATCCTGAAGGCGAAGATAACCAAGAAATTAAACCGGGCCCTGGGCCGCTATGCCCATGTCCGGACCCAGGTGAATCGGTTCGAGGTCTTGGACGGTTTTGCGGACAACGAGGGATTGGAAGCGCGTGTCACCTTCCAGGGAACCGCGACCCTTGAAGTGATCTGGAGATAACCGGAAAAAACCGGTCCCAAACCGCCTGCTTTTCGGGTTTTCAACCCTCAACGAGGATCCCCGTCGTTTGCGGACTTTTTCCCCGAAAACCCGCCCAGCCTATTTATGTTTCTTCCAATCCGGTTGGCGCGATTGCAAAAATAAAACAAGTTCGTCCATTTCCACCGGGGTGAGGTTGGCGGCGTAGGCCGGCATATTGGTCGCCCCGTTTGAAATGAGCAATATCATTTGATCCGCCGAAAGCTTGTTCCCGATTTCCGATAAGTCGGGGCCCCGTCTGCCGCCCTCTCCCTTGATCCTGTGGCAGTTGAGGCAGCCCTTCAACTCGAACAGCCGGGCCCCTTCGAAAAGGGGGCCGCTGGCGGCACCCACCACCCCGACCGGCAGGGGTTTGACGTCGAAATGGGGCGACCAATTGGATTTTTCACCCGCCCACCAAAAGGCCCCGATCATCACGACCACCATGAGGATAGCCGCCACGGCCCAGGGGCGGCGGCTGGGACTTCGTTCCCCATGGTTGGAAACGAAGGGAAGCAAAATCAAAAGCGCTCCGGCCAGGAGCGGCGCGAAAACCATGAAAAAACCCTCGAGGCCGTGGGGCAAAAGGGCCAGCACCGCGAAATACCACATCAGGTACCAGTCCGGGCGGGGATTGGCGTCAATCAGGCTGGGATCGGGAGGATGCCCAAGCTCGGGAGGCCCCCCAATCAGGGCCAGGAGAACGATGGCCAAGACCATGGCCGCCGCGAAAACCATGTCCCGCCAAGCCGCGTCGGGCCAGAAAGGGACTCCATCCTTCTTAAGCGAATCCCGGTATTTTCTCCTGTAAGTTTTCGGATCCACCTTTCGGCCCGGCAGGGGAGGTTCCGAAATGCCGTGGCGGAGGACCAGGATCAAATGAAGCCCCACAAACGCGAAAACCAATGCGGGAATGAGAAAAACATGGACGACGAAAAGCCGGCTGAGGGTGGAGCCCCCCACCGCCGGGCCGCTGAGGATCAGCGTGGAAAGCCAACCCCCGATGAGGGGCACGCCCGTGGCTTGTTTGGCGGCCACCGCCGCCGTCCAAACGGCATTTTGGTCCCAACGCAGGATTTGTCCCGTGAAACCCATCACCAAGGTAAAGCCCAAAAGAAGGACCCCCGTCAGCCAGTTCATTTCCCTTGGAAACTTATAGGAGCCTTGGAGGAACACCTGGGCCATGTGGGCCCCCACCATCAGGACCATCGCGGAAGCGCCGTAATAATGGAGGGCGCGGACAAAACCGCCGAAGGTGGTGTCCTGGGTGATGTATTTGAGCGTGGCATAGGCCTCATCCGCCGAAGGGATGTAGTAGAGGGCAAGGGCGATGCCGCTGACCACCTGGATGAGGAAGGCGCACAAAGTGGCGGCGCCAAACACGTACCACCAACGGGCGCCGCTTGGCACGGGGTGGCGGGCCAGCCGCCCGGCAAGGCTGAAGAGACCGGTGCGGTCCTCCAGCCATTGGACTGTTTTTTCAAAAATCCTTTTGAACAAGGCCTTCCTTTCGGGATCCAAAATGGGTTGGGGCGGATTCAATGTCCGTTAAAGCGTGGATAAAATTTCAACCCGGTCCCCATTGACCCGGGCCTGATAACGCGGCAAGGGTCGGGGGGGCGGCCCGGCGGCCACGGACCCATCCTTGTAATAGACGCCCCCGTGGCAGGGACACATGAATAACTGGGCATCGGGCCTCCATCGGACCGGGCAGCCTAAATGGGTGCAACTGATTGAAAAGGCGGTGAAACTTCCGTCGCTTTCCCTCCTCAACCAGGCGGCGGTCTTGGCCGTTATCCCGGCCCAGGGAAGGGGGGAGGCCCGGAGGAAGGTCACGGCCACCGTTTCACCGACCTGAAAGGATTCCACCTTGCCGACGGGACGCCAGACCGGGGGCAGGGCCTTGAAAAGAGGCTTGAAAACAAAACCCACGATAGGC
>JAICXI010000332.1 GCA_025980505.1 bacterium
ATGCGATGCCTGGTGCAGGGAACACCATAGCTGTAACCTGGAAATTACGCGGCATTCTGTTGAGCGGAAACAGGCTAAACGGCGGAAATGGGATAATGAGGCACTATGATAAATCGCAAGGAACATTGGGAAAAAATATACAGTGAGAAACAGCCGGATCAGGTGAGCTGGTTTCAAACCGAACCGAAAAAATCACTTGAAATGATATCCCATGCCGGAACCCCCAAGGATGGAAGGATCATTGATGTGGGCGGCGGGGCATCGGTTTTAGTGGATCGATTATTGAATGCCGGGTTCAAAAACGTCACGGTTTTGGATATTTCAAATGCCGCTCTCGAATACGCCAAAGAGAGGTTAGGTAACAGGGCCGAGCAGGTGAAATGGATAGTGAGCGACGTAACCGCCTTCGATCCATCGAAACAATTCGACCTTTGGCACGACCGTGCAGTTTTCCATTTTCTCACTGAAGAAACCGACCGGAAAAAGTACGCGACCATTGTTGGACACTCACTCAAGCCCGGAGGTCATTTGATCTTGGCTTCTTTTGCGCCGGATGGTCCTAATATGTGTAGCAACCTAAACGTGTGTCAGTATGACGCTGAAAGAATCCAACGAGAACTTGGAGGTGATTTCCAGCTCATCCGGGAAGATTCAGAAACTCACGTTACGCCTTGGAAGAAGGATCAAAAATTTAGGTACTTTTTATTTTTGCGGAAGTGAGCTTGTCCACGATGGGGACCCGGATCGGACGATTAAAAAAGGAAGTTTCATGAAGTACGCAACCCCTCAGATCAAAAAGATCTCCCGAAACCAAAAAGAATTCCGGGAGAAATTGCTCCATAAGATGTCGGCCTACAGCAAAAGCAAGGTTGGCGACGTGGGTTGGAAGAGCCTGAGTCTAAAGATGGTTGATGAGAAGGGGAAATTCATGGGCGGCCTCACTGGATCGAGCTTTTTGGGCTGGTTTTACGTGGACCTCCTATTCGTGGATGAGAAATACCGGGGGCGGAGCATCGGGAAAAAACTTCTCCAGGAAGCCGAAAACTGGGCCAAGAAAAAAGGCTGCCGAAACATCAATTTGAACACCATTACCTTCCAAGCGCCGGGGTTCTATCGAAAGAGGGGCTACCAGGTTTTCGCCAAACTGCCCTACCCCCACGGGAATATTCGTTATTATTTTAAGAAAAAGTTATAGGGTATCCACGACAGGGACCCCGGTTGGACGGATGTTTTGAGAGCCGAACCTTAGGTCGCCGGCATTTCAAATTGATTTTGATCCGGGAATATTCATGGACAAAAAATTCGATGTTTACCTTTACGGCATCACAGTCCTTTCCACCATTCATCGCTTAAAAGGCCCCTATCCCGGGGCCGATTCCTACCAGGAAATCCACAAGACTTTTGTCGTCCCGGGCGGGGAAACGGGCAACGCGGCAATCCTCTTGGCCCGGTTGGGCCTACAGGTCCGGCCCGAAGGGACCCTGCTTGGCCGCGAAACAAAGGAAACCATCCTGGGCTTTTACCGCAGGTGGGGAGTGGACCTTTCCGGAGCGGGATTTGACCCCGGATTCGAAGGCTGGAAGGACCTGGTTCTCGTTGATGGGAAACACCGGACGGTATTCGGCTGGTTTGGACGACGTTTTTCGAAAGAAGGCGGCCGAAAATGGTCTTTACCCAAATCTTCCGTGATCCGCCGAGCCGTAGTTGTTTCGATCGACCCTTATCTCGCGGAGGATTCGGAAAAGGCGGCCCGTCTTTGCCATGCTGCCGGCAAACCTTTCGTGACACTGGATTGCCCGCCGGAATCGGATTGCCACCGCTATTGCGCCGTGAATATCCTTTCGCGGGAATTCCTGAACCGGTCTTTCCCCAAGATGAACCCCCGGAAAATGATGGCCAAGTATCTTTCCCGTTCCAACGGGTTGACCCTTTTCACTTTCGGGTCAAAACCCCTTTGGTATGCCAGGCCCGGGGGCATCCTCCGCCGATTCGCCCCTTTTAAAGTGAAGGTATCCGGGACGTTGGGGGCGGGCGATTCCTTCCGCGCGGGAATGGTCTATGGCCTTTGGCGGGGTTGGAATGATGAACAATGCGTAAGATTCTCGGCGGGGCTGGCCGCTTGTGTTTGCCGAAGATTCCCGGTGGCCCAATACCCTCCGACGCTTCAAGAAGTATTCCGGCTGACTGGTAAGATAGAATAAACTTTCGACGTCGATTCGGGATGCACCGGAGGCGGTTCCATGGGCGCTAAAAAAATCTATATTCTCCTGCTCCTCGTCCCCATCGTGGGTGGGTTCGGATTGTGCGTGGGCGAGGATATTATCCCTTTCCCCTTGGGCATGATCATCGCCGCGCCCCTGTTCTTCCTCCTTTTTCCCTTGGGGTTCTTCCTGGGATACCCAAGCCGCTTTGAAAAGTGGACGGCCTGCCTGGGCCTGCCGTTCCTCCTGGCCTTTGGCTTTGCGGTGGGCGCCGCGGACCAAGGCAACGCCTACGGGGACTGCCTGCAAAGGGGGGAAGAGCTTCGCCAGGCCCTGTCCCAATACCACAAGGCGCACGGACAATACCCCTTCCGCCTCAACCAACTGGGCTGGGAAAACCTGCCGGGCAAGCGCTGGATCGGCGGAAACATCCTTCATTACGAGGCGGCGGGGAAGGGTTATCGGATGTATTTTTCAGGCGGCCCCACGTCCGTGACCGCCACCGAATCCCAGCCTTTCGAGCAGTTGTTCATGTGAATTGTTTTTCTTGTTATTTTGGCCTGATGGGGTATTTTGTTGGCTGAAACGACGATAGTGGATCGGTTTTAATGCTCCGACAGCTTTCCATCAAAAACTTCGCCATCGTGGACTCGGCCGTCATGGAATTCGGTCCCGGGTTCAACATCCTGACGGGTGAAACCGGCGCGGGCAAGTCCATGATCGTGGACGCCCTCTATTTCCTCCTGGGCGACCGCATCAGCGCCGACATGCTGCGCCCCGGCGAGGAACGGGCCGTGGTGGAGGCCCTGTTCCAGGTGCCCCGGGGAGGCACGGCGGCCCGGAAGCTTTCCGAATGGGGCATCGACGCCTCCGCGGGCGAAATCCTCATCAAACGCGAATACGTCCGCTCGGCCGGCAAAACCCGCAGTTTCGTGAACGGCGAAATGGCCACGGCCGCTATGGTCACCGAACTGGGGGACTGGCTGATCGATATCCACGGCCAGCACGAGCA
>JAICXI010000033.1 GCA_025980505.1 bacterium
TAAAGATCGAACACTTCCCTTTCCAGCCAATTGGCGCTCTTCCAGACGCTTTCCAGGGTGGGCGCCTTGGGGTTGGCCCGATCCGTATCCAGTTTGAGGGTTACCTGGACTTTTTTCGGATAGGACCACAAATGGCAGACAACGGTGATCTTGTTTTCCTTGGGATAGTCCAGGGCCGTCAGGCAGGACAAGTGGTCGAAGAGGTAATCCGGTTTGTCCCGCAGGTCCCGGCAGAGGGAGACGTAGGCTTCGGGCTTGGCCGTCACGATGACTTCCTTTTGCGCGGAAACCACCGCCGACTGGATCCGGTCCTTGAATTCGGTTTCAATCTTTGTTTTTAACTCTTCATTGGTCATAAAAAAATCCCACATCCTAGGGTCAAACGATTTTACGGCATTGCTCGGATCCGGCGTGCGACAGGACAGGAAGTTGCGGTTAAGCGCTTCTCCGCCGGCGGAAAATGGGCTCATCCTCGATTTTCTTTTGGATGGCCATGAGTCCGTGCAGAAGCGACTCGGGCCTCGGAGGGCATCCCGGAACATAAACATCGACGGGCACGAAGGAATCGATGCCCTTCACCACCGTGTAGGAATCGTAGTAATAGGGCCCCCCCGCGATGGTGCAGCTTCCCATGGCGATGACCCAACTGGGCTTGGGCATTTGCTCGTACAATTTCTTAAGCGCATAGCCCATTTTTTCCGTGATGGTTCCGGCGGCGATCAACAAGTCGGCTTGCCGCGGAGAAGGCCGGAAAACTTCGGAGCCGAAGCGGGAAATATCATAGCGCCCGGCCGCGGTTGCCATCATTTCAATGGCGCAACAAGCCGTGCCGAATTGAAGGGGCCACAATGAGTTTTTACGGGCCCACTTGAAGATGAAACCCACGGCTTTTTCCAACGTCCAAAGCCCGGGCACCTTGCTTTCGCTTTCCATTAGTTCGATTTCGGGTTTGGATAAGCCTTTCAAGCCTACTCCCATTTCAACACCTCCTTTTTCCAAGCGTAAGCCAGTCCTACGAGCAAGATAAGGATGAACACGATCATTTCCAAGAACCCAAACATGCCGAGCCGCTTAAAGGAAACCGCCCAGGGGTAGAGGAAAACGGTCTCGATATCGAAAATGACAAAGAGAAGGGCGTAAAGGTAAAAACTGACGTTGAACCGCACCCAGGAAGTCCCGTAGGTTTCCACTCCGCATTCGTAGGTATCCACGAAAATTTCTTTTTTATATTTGTACTTAAGACCGAGGAGGCCGTTGGGGCTGAACGCCCAACCGGTGAGAAACGCCATCAGGATGAAAAAGACTCCGACGAAAAGGAAAACCAAGACATAACCATACTGTTCGAGCATGGGCCTCTCTCAGAGCAAAGAAATGGAGCCGAAACCAGCCTCATTCTATACACGGCGTCGCCGTAAATTTCAAGGCATAACTTTTTCGGCCGGCGCCGGCCCGCCACCGCACCCCGGATTAGAAGTCCCGGTTTATCAGGAAGTCGGCCACGCGCAAAAGGTCTTCCTTGTCGCGGGCACCGTTCAACTGATAAAGGGAGGCCTTCGCGTCCTCCACGAACCGCCGCGCTTTTTGGATGGAATGTTCGATCGAACCGTATTTTTCCAGGACTTGGTTCAGGAACTTGAGATCGGCGGCCGTTTTCACCTTCCGGAGGATGGCGGCCTTCAATTTGGCCTTTTCAACCTTCGAACAGACCGTCATGCAATGAATCACCGGCAGGGTCAGCTTCCCCTCCCGCAAATCGCTCATGACGGGCTTTCCAACGGTCGATTCCTTGCCCACAAAATCCAATGTATCGTCGATGATCTGAAACGCCATCCCAATGCCCATGCCGAACCGGTACAGGCGGTCCACGGTCATTTCATCCCCTTCCGCCAACATGGCGCCGGTCTGACAGCTGGCGGCAAAAAGGCTGGCCGTTTTTTCCCGGATCACTTCCAGGTACTGGTCTTCCGTCAACCCCACGTTGAACCGGTTGAAGGTTTCAGAGATTTCACCGCGGCAAATAATATTGGTGGTATCGGCCAAGGTGCTCAAAACCTCTTGGGGAAGGGTTTTCGCCATCAGATAGAAGGAAGAGGCGAAAACATAGTCCCCCATCAAAACCGAAATTTCATTTCCCCATTTGAAATTGAGCGTTTTTTGCTTCCGGCGGACCGCCGAATTATCAATGATGTCGTCATGGACAAGGGTCGCCACATGGATCATTTCCAGCGCCGCGCCCAAGGTGATGGTTTCGGCCGGCATTTGGCCGCAATACTTGGCCGAAAGAATGGCCAAAGCCGGACGGATCCGCTTCCCCGTTGAATGGGAAAGATAATCCACCATCTGCTGGATAAAAAGATTGTCCGTTTTCAAGGCGTGGGCGATCGCCTGCTCAACGCGGTTTAGGTCTTTTTGGATAGGGGCGGTTAATTCGGTCAGTATCACTTTTATTCTCGACTTGTTCACTTTTTCATCGCGAATGGGAGGGTGGATAACGTGGGCCCGAAATGAAGCGCTCGACTTCCCAGGCCCGCCCTGCCGGGTTCGTCCTTCCCGTTTACGTCACAACTCCGCTTGGGCAAAATCCAGTTTCACCCCAGCCGCAACGGAATTACAGTGAAAAGGCATAAAAAAGCCCCACGGGCGGGGCTTCGCCGATCCTTTTACTCGCCGAATTGTTCTTTCATTTCCAGGAACCTGATGAACTTTTCAAGGTTTTCCAAGCTGGTCACGACAATGATGTCGCCGGACAAACTCACAACCTTGGCTTTGATCAACTTGTCCACGATTTCCTTCGTCTTGGGCAAATCCAACCCGCACATTTTGCTCAACTCCGCCACGGTGAAATTGATGTCCATGGTGATGCCATTGGAGCCCTCCTCACCATGCTTATGGACCACCAACAATATCGTATTGGCCACCAGGCGGTTGGCATCCTTGATCATGAGATTGGCGATTTGTTGGTTAGCATCGCGCAACCGGGACGTCAGGTTTTTCAGGATCTTTTTGACGATATTCGGGTTGGTTTGCATGTGCATTTCAAACACATCTTCATCCAAGGCAATCAACTTTGAGGGTTCCATGGCCACCGCATTGGCCGACCGGACATCCTTATCAATAACGGCCATTTCGCCGAAAAAGTCCCCCGAACCGAGGATGACCAGGGTTTTTTCCACTCCGTCCTTCAACTGTTTGGTGATTTTGACCCTGCCGGACTGAATGATGAACATTTCATTGCCGATCTCGCCTTCCCGGAAAATGACGTCGCCGGCGTTATAGGTCCGGCCGCATTTATCGAATATTTCTTGTTCCGTACTCATGGAAGTCCCCAAGGTTTGAAAGAGTTAAAAACGAGCGGAACCATCCGAAACGTCGGTCCCGGCGGCGACAGGCCTCGCGACAAGAAGGAGTATAAGGAAAATCCCGGGGAAGACAACAAAGATAACGGTTAAAAATAAGCCTCTACGGCGAAATGGTGGTTGGCGCCGAGGAAGCCTGCGTCCGTCCAGGCATAGTCCAACCCGAGGTTGAAGGATTTGAAAGCGGCGACTTTGACGCCGGCGCCAAGATACAACCCGGCCTTGCCGCCGATCCCATATTGGTTTTGATCGATGGCCCCTTGGAATTGATAACCAAACCTTCCCACCAGGGTGTTTTTATACCAGTATTCCCCGCCCAGATTGGCCGAAACCGAGTTGTCGCTGGGGAAGTTCATGTCATAGTCCAACGTAAAGTTGTCATCGAACATTTTATAGGCGAGACCCACCTTCACATTGAAGGGAAGCGGATCGGCCACTTGGTCGAATTTGATGCCCGGACCGATATTTTGGACGTTCAGGCCCGCGGTCAAATGTTTGATGGGTGTATGGTACAAAAGTCCCAAATCCGCGGCAAAGGTGGAAGCCGTGGTTCCCGAAAGGTTTTCACTGATGTATTTGGCGGTGATCCCGACGTCGAAGTAATAACTAAGGCGATAGGCTCCGGCCAGGTTGATGTCCATGTAGGTCTCGCCGACGTAACCCGCCGCCGGGTTTCCATTTAAATCCGTGGCTTGGTCGTTACCCGTGGAAAGGAGTTTGATCCCGAGCCCTAAAGCGGCTTCGTTGCCCAATTTGGTGGCGGCCGCGAAATAATCGTACTGAATCGTTGAAATGTATTGGTCGTATTCGGCGAACAGTTCGGTTCCGCCCATTTGGTTGAGACCGGCGGGATTCCAGTAAACCGCCGTGGCGTCGTCCACCGTTGCCACAAAGGCCTGCCCCATGGCAATGGCCCGGGGCCCCACCGGGATCTTCAAGGCCACCGCGCCCGTGGTTCCGGGTCCTCCGGCATAGGCCGGGGAAATAAGGATTGACAACGCAGCCGCCAAAACTGCCGCCATATACCGTTGCTTTTCTTGATGTTTTTTCAAGGTTAAAGAAACTCCTTCTTGAATGGCAGAATATCCTTAAAAATTATATCCCGCTGCGAAAAGGCCGTCAACGCGCAATATTTCCGGCCGCGGCCGGTTTATCCTGGTTTTTCAACCGGTTTAAGTCTTTCTTGATCTTTTCCGCCAGGAACCGTCCCGTATGGGATTTGGGCGTGGAACTGATTTGCCGGACGGTCCCCGTGGCCACGATTTGCCCCCCCTCATCCCCGCCTTCGGGCCCGAGGTCCAGGATATGGTCCGCGGTTTTAATCACGTCCAGGTTGTGCTCGATGACGATCACCGTATTGCCCGCTTCCACCAGCCGTTCCAGGACGACGATCAAGTGGTGGACATCCGCGAAATGAAGTCCCGTGGTCGGCTCATCCAGAATATAAACGGTTTTGCCCGTGCTGCGTTTTCCCAGTTCGGTGGAAAGTTTTACGCGTTGGGCTTCGCCGCCCGACAGCGTGGTGGCCGGTTGGCCGAGTTTGATGTAGCCCAAACCGACATCCTGGAGCGTATCCAGGACCTTCTTGATTTTCGGGATGGCTGAAAAAAACGGGATGGCTTCCTCCACGCTCAGTTCCAGGACCTCCGAGATGTTTTTCCCCTTATATTGAATTTCGAGGGTTTCCCGGTTGTACCGCTTTCCCTTGCAGACCTCACAGGGGACGTAAACGTCGGGCAAAAAGTGCATTTCAATCTTAATCACGCCGTCCCCTTCACAAGCCTCACACCGGCCGCCCTTCACATTGAAACTGAACCGCCCCTCCTTGTAACCCCTTGCCTTCGACTCCTGCAGCCGGGCGAAAAGGTCGCGGACCTGGGTGAACAGGCCGGTGTAGGTGGCGGGGTTGGATCGTGGCGTCCGGCCGATGGGCGACTGATCGATCTCAATCACCTTATCCACGTTCTCCACGCCTTCCAATGAGTCGTAGCCTTCCGGTTTCATCCTCAGTTGGTAAAGCTTGTGGAGCAGCGCCGGATATAGGGTCTCCATCACCAGCGTGCTTTTACCCGACCCGGAAACGCCGGTCACCGCCACCAAACCTCCCAAGGGGAACTGAACGGTCAGGTTTTTCAGGTTGTTCTTGACGGCCCCCTTGAGGGTCAGATATTGGGCGAAGGACCTTTCGCTTTGCATTTTGGCGGGGATGGAAAGCTTCCCCGAGAGGTATTGTCCCGTAAGGGACCTTCGATTGGACAGGATTTGGTCCAGGGTGCCGGCCGCCACCACCTCCCCACCCTCCACACCGGCCCCCAATCCCATATCCACGACGTAATCCGCGGCCTCGATGGTGTCCTCATCGTGCTCGACCACGATGACCGTGTTCCCGATGTCCCGGAGCCGTTTCAAGGTGTTCAGCAGGCGGACGTTGTCTCTTTGGTGCAATCCAATGGAAGGTTCGTCGAGGATATAAAGCACCCCCACGAGGGCGCTTCCGATCTGGGTGGCCAGGTGGATCCGCTGGGCTTCCCCACCCGACAGGGATGCGGTCATGCGGTCCAGCGTCAGGTAATCCAGTCCCACGTTTTTCAGGAACAAAAGCCGGTTTTTCACTTCTCTCAGGATTTGCCCCGCAACCGCCATGGCTTTTTCGTCCAACTTCAATTGGTCAAAAAACTCCAGGCACTTTTTGACGGAGAATCGGGTGACGTCGATGATGTTCTTGCCGTTGAGGGTGACCGCCAGGCTTTCGGGCTTGAGTCGGGTTCCCTTGCAGGCCCGGCAGGGTTTGCTGATTAAGTATTTCTCGATGTCCTCACGGATAGATTCGGAATCGGTCTCATGGTAGCGCCTCTCCAAATTTACCAGGACCCCTTCGAAAGGCCCCCAGAATTTTTGCTGGTAGCTCCCTTTCTGGATTTTAAACTCGATTTCCTCCTCCGTCCCATGCAGGATGGCGTCCTTGACCTTGGGCGGAAGTTTCTTGAAGGGAACATCCTGTTTCACCCCGAAGTGGCGGCAGACGCCCTCCAAAAGGTTCTGGTAGTAAACCGCCTTGGGGGAATCGTAAGGATCGATCGCCCCTTCTAAAATGGATTTTTCCGGATCCACGACGAGGGATTCCTCGGCTTCCATTTTATAACCCATGCCGGTGCAGGCCGGGCAGGCGCCGTGCGGGTTGTTGAAGGAAAAATTACGGGGCGCCGGTTCCTCCATGCTGAGGCCGCAATAAACGCAGGCATAATGCTCCGAAAAAAGGTGTTCTTCCTCTTTGGAACCGGACCCGATCAGGACTTTCACAACGCCTTCGCCGTGTTTGGAGGCCGTTTCCAGTGAGTCGGCCAACCGTTTCTTGATCTCGGGTTTAAGGACGAGGCGGTCGACGACCACTTCAATATCGTGCTTTTGGTTCTTCTCCAAATCGATCTTATCATCCAATTCCCGGATGACGCCGTCCACCCGGACCCGCACAAACCCATCCTTGCGGATTTGATCGAAGATCTTTTTGTACTCCCCTTTCCGGCTGGAAATAAGCGGGGCCAGGATGTGGAGCTTGGAACCCACCGGAAAATCAAGGACCCGGTCCACGATTTGCTGGACCGTTTGCCGGCTGATGGGACGCCCGCAGTTGATGCAATGGGGCACACCCACCCGGGCAAAAAGAAGCCGGAAATAATCATAGATTTCGGTCGTGGTGCCGACAGTGGATCGGGGGTTGCGGCTTCCCGACTTTTGCTGGATGGCGACGGCCGGCGACAACCCCTCGATCAGGTCCACGTCGGGTTTTTCCATCAGCCCGAGGAACTGGCGGGCATAAGCGGACAGGGACTCGACGTAACGCCTCTGGCCTTCCGCGTAAAGGGTATCGAAAGCCAGGGAGGATTTTCCCGAACCCGAAACCCCCGTCAAGACCACCAATTGGTCCCGGGGCATTTCCACGGAAATATTTTTAAGGTTATGCTCGCGGGCACCGCGGACCACAATGCTGTTTTTTTTCATGAAAGTCGCATCCATTCCTTCCTAAGAGGGCCGCTATTATTACCCCAACCGGCCCCTTTTTTCCAGGAGTCCCTGCCCAAGGTAATGTCTCAGTTCAAAATCCCGGAAACCCACGCCACCCCTCACCCTACCCTCTTCCCCTCAAGGGGCGAGGGCTTTAGCTGTTGATCCCCCCTCCCTTGAGGGGTGCCCTCCGAGGGCACAGGGCAAAAGGGCCGGAGGGGGGGGAGTGGACTTCTCATCAAACTGAGACACTACCCGGCCCAAACTTGTTCGGAATCGCGGATTTTTTGCCCGGGGGCACGACGGCTTTCAAAGAACCTGAACGGACCCAGGCCGGGGGGGAGCCCGAAATGGGATTTATTGGAACTGGCTGGCCGCGCCCGTCAACCCCTGGTTTCGCAGGCTGTTCAGCCGCTGCAATTGGTCGTCCGAAACCGACAGGGGACGACCCGGCATGGCTTTCAGATCCAGGGTGAAAAAAAGCCGCTTTCCCTGGACCGGATCCTCGGTATAGGTCAATTGCGCCTCCCAATCGTGTAGATCCCGGTAAATGCTGATGCTGCGGGTTTCGAACTGGGAATGGGTCAGATCGTAGCTCTCGATCAGCGAGATGCGGTAATTGGTGAAAAGGGCCAGGTCCACTTCCCCCGCGATCTCGAAGGTGGACGCCACCCCCGTGCTGACAAATCCCGTGTTGGTCACGTTCGGGTCGACAAAATTGCCCGAAACACGGAACCTCCAGGCGTCGTGGGGGCTGCTACAATTTAAGACCGTATTTACATCCTTCAAGGCGTTGGCCTGGACGGAATAGTCTCCGAACAGCGTGTAATTGAATTGGGGTGACGCGGTCAGGGCAACTTCCTGGTGCAGGTAACCAAAACGGGAGGCGTCGGTCCCTACCTGGGCGTTGAAATCATAGGAAGTGCTGGTGACCTCCCGCAAGGTATTTCCAAAATTCCCCTCCAGGCGGGCCGACAGCAGGTTGGACGTAACGCCGGTCGGGAGGTCGAGGTGGGGCACTCGGTTGTTGAGTTTTTGGGCGAAATTATAGGTCAGGGTCGAATTGAAATACTCCGACAGCCGGGAAGTCCAGGTATTTTGGATGCTGATGCTGCGGGTTTCCCCCGCCGCCCCCGCCCCGATGGTTACGCCAACGTCGGAAACATCCTGGAAGGTATCATCCAAGGCAATCCGGGAAAAAAGGCTTTGGGTTTGAAACAGCAAAAGACTTTGGCTTATGCCGAATTCGCCGTTCAGGTGGCTGACGTAATAATTGTTGCCTAGGGTGTAGCTATGGTCCCCTTGCAGGGAAAGGTCATATTTGAGCCAGTTCTTGCCGACCAAAGACCGGGGGAAAAGGGAAAAATTGGCCTGGGGCAGGTTTTGGAGGTTCTCGATGAAATGGGTTCCCGTGGGGTCGTTGGGATCCGCCGATTCCTGGCGCCTCAAAAGAAGCCCCAGGGTGTATTGGGGGTTGGTATAGGTCGTTGACACGTCGTATTCCCGCACGGTGGATACCAGGCTCGGATCCCTCCGGGCCACCGAATAGTCATTGCTGAAAAAACCGTCACCGGGCAGGTCCGCTTCCACCCGTCCCTGAAAATTGGACGATAGGGCCCAAAGGGCCCGGGCCCGTCCTTCCCATCGGAACCGCTGGGTGTCCTTTTCATCGACGCCATAGCCATACAGGGAAAGCACCGAATAGTCGTTCAGCGCGATTTCGTGGTGCACACCCAAACCCAGTCCCTTTTTGAAAAAATAGTCCCCGTAAAGGGCTCCGTAGCTTTTCGGGCTTAAGAGGTAATTGGTGGTCACGAGGACGTAATTCCCCAAATAATCCGTCGCGCCCGTGGAAAGCGAAAAGGGCGTCCTCAAGTCGTGGATGGTCCGGACGAAAAAAGGGAAATAAAACACCGGAACTTTGCCGATGAACAAAACCACATTCTCGGCCACCAGGTAGTCCCCTGAATAAATCGTGATCTTGTCGGCCTTCATGTAATAGTGCCGGTACCCCTCCGGATAATCGCAGGTAGTGGTCACCGCCCCCTTGATGATGATTTTATGGGGCACGATGTCGATCTCCGAACCGGTGGAAATCCAGGGAGGGGCCGTGGTCTTGATGTTATAGGCCTTTCCTTCCCCGGTTTTCAAGTTGTACTGGAGGCTTTGGGCTTCCACTTCCTGGCTTTCATCCTGCCAGACCACGTGGCCCTTTGCTTGCACTTCCTGGGCAGCGATGTCGTACCGGATGGTGTCCGCGTAAAGGTGGACCAAGCCTTGTTGGATATGGACTTGGCCTTTGGCGATGACAAGGGCCTGGTCCCTTAAATATTCAATGGTGTCGGCTTGGATATGAACCTGCGTGTCCAGGGTAAGGGTGAGGTCCGCCAGGGAGGCCGCGGGTAGGCCCCCCACCAAGAATAACGCCCCCCACCGGAGCAACGTGATTTTCCGGAGGAATTGTTTCATTTCAGGGTCGCCGTGGCGGGGGCGTTGGGATGGAAAAAGCGGGCGGCCAGGTTTTGCCAGAAATGGTTCCGGTGGTTCAACCAGGAGAGCAACGCCAGCCCCACACAAGCCAGAATGCCGTTGGGCAACCACATGGCCAGGA